>JAWXCC010000014.1:0-19946 GCA_034440475.1 Phycisphaerae bacterium
CCTCCGCGGCTCATGAGCCGCGGCCCCATTGAAGCGGCGTGAGGCTCCCCGCCTGCGATGCGGCCCCGCCAAGCGCAATTCATTGTCGCACCGCAGCCATACGCGGAAGCGGTCGCCGCCTGATTCGCGAGCGAAGGCCTGAGCGGTGTAGACCGTCACGCAACGCGCTATATCCATGATCATGGCCCGCTGCCGGGATGAGCAAGAGAATTGGATTGGGCGCAGCTGATCGATCGAAACTAAGTGTCTTCGCTCAATGTCTGCATGAGCCTGACCGATGCGTCGGTCATGGACGACACCCTTTGGCCAACGCGCGGGGTTGCCGAATACGCGTACTGCCCACGGCTTTTCTATTACATGGCGGTAGAGGGGATCTTTGCGCCGAGCGCAGATACAGAAATCGGTGCGTCTACCCACAAGCGAGTCGACGCGCCGAGCAACGCCTCGATCGACGACGATCGTCCGAAAGCAATACGCAGTCTCGCGCTCACGAGCACGACGCTCGGCATTACCGCCACTCTCGATCTTGCGGAGGTCGAAGGGACTCGCGCAACACCAGTTGAATATCGAAAGGGTCGACCCAATCGCTGGAGCATCCTGCGCGAAGCAGTCGATGAAATGCTTGAAGACCCCGAGCTGCCGTCTCCACCCGAGCCGTGGCCGACGGACCGCGTGCAAGTATGCCTTCAAGCGATGTTGCTTGAAGAAGCTGGCTATGACGTCAGCGAGGCGGTCATCTACTACGCGTCAGAGCGTCTGCGGCTTCGCGTTCCGATCACGCCGGCGTTGCGCGCAGAATCGATGCGGGTGCTGAGTGACGCAAAGCGCTGCGCTACGGGGCCGCGTCCACTCCCACTTGTCAACGACGTGAAGTGCCCGCGCTGTTCGCTTCAGCCCATATGTTTGCCTGACGAGATCAACCATCAGCGTGTGGTCATGCTTACGCGCGAAGGCGAATCGATCGAACCACCGCCGCCCCGACGGATGTGGCCACCGCGCACTGACGGAATCCAACTCGTTACGCAACGCGATGGCGTGCGCATCGGCGTGCGTGGCGAGGCAATTCGTATCGTTGATCGCGACGGCGAACTGGTTCGCGAATTGCCAATAGCGTTGGTCGAGTCGCTGGCCATCATTGGCAGCGTGCAACTCTCGACCCAAGCACTCAATGTGCTCGTCGACCATCAGATTCCAATCGCATACATGACCGGTGCTGGGCGAGTCACTGCGATGGTCGATCCGCTTGGGCCGGTTTCGGCAGCGGTGCGCCGCGCACAAGTGCTACGTCTTGAGGATTCTGCCGTCCGGCTCGCGCTCGCCAGAGCGATTGTGACCGCGAAGATCGAGAATCAACGAACGCTCCTTCGTCGCAATCATCTGGACCTCCCCGACATCGTCACGCGCGATCTCGCGAGCGCGGCGGAGTGTGCAGCAAAGGCGACGAGCATGGACGAATTGCGCGGACACGAGGGTAACGCCGCGCGAATGTATTTCGGACACTTCCGCGGCGTTTTTAAAGGCGAAGCAGTGGCTCTCGCAGACGAGTTCGATCAGCACGGACGGCAACGACGTCCGCCGCCCGATCCAATCAATTCGGTGTTGTCATTCGGCTATGCGATGCTCACGCATGAATGCGCCGCGGCGTGTCGCTTGGCTGGACTTGAGCCGACGATTGGCGCGCTGCACACAACGCGCCCGGGTCGGCCCTCATTGGCGCTCGACCTGATGGAGCCGTTTCGTCCGCTGATCGCTGATTCGGTTGCGATATCGGCGTTCAATCGCGGCGAGCTCGTCGCGGGACATTTTCTGAATACCGCCGCGGGTTGTGCCATGACCGACCACGGACGTCGCGCGTTCTTCGATGCGCATGGTCGACGACTCGATACCGAAGTCACGCACGCCGCATTTGGCTATCGCCTGTGCTATCGACGCATGGTGATGCTGCACGCGCGCATGGTTGCTGCGTGGCTGCTTGGTGAGATTACGTCGCTTGAGTTTCTGACCACGCGCTGACGTCCGAAGGGAGGTAAGGCTTATGCGACGCTGCTATCTCGTGTGCTACGACATCAGCGATGATAAACGCCTGCGTCGCGTCCATAAGAAGATGAAGGCGTATGGGCAGGCGTGGCAATTCTCAGTGTTCTATTGCTGCCTACGTGATATCGATCGGGTGAGACTGGAGCGCGACCTGCGCGAGATCGTCAATCTCGCGCATGACAAGATCTTGATCATTGACCTCGGCGCGAACGAGGACGAAGCGCGGTCGGCAGCGGTGACGATTGGCCCGCGCGTCGCCGATGAGGTTGGGGGGACGGTGGTGATATGAATTCGGGAACGAGCACTGACTCCCCTCATTCCCGCGCGCTTCGCACCAAGGCGGCCAATGGTGGGAGCGCTCTGGTTCACCGTCCGCCAAACGAGCGGAACGTCCACACCAAAATACTGGTGAACGGCGATATCTCGCATTCTCGCCATCGCCGCCCATGGCACCGATGGACAACGCTCTTCGATTCAACGGCGAACTGAGCTTCGCTCAACCCTGCGACGAACCCGCATATTCGATCGGCGGAGGTGAGAATGTCGACAATGCGATCGGAGTCGCTACGCGGCACGCTTGAGGTCTCGGTAGATTCCATCTCGGTGCTGCGGCCGGATGCCACCAGGGGTTACGACATCGACGCGACGTTGCAGCGCGGCTTCGAATGCGAGTTTGACGCGAACGACGGCCGGGTGCCTCGCGGTCGCGAAGCGGGACGCACAAAGGACGGATTCCGGAGGCGCTTCGCGCCGGAGGCGATGTCATGTGCGCGGCGCGGCGCAACGTCGTCGCGAATGGTCGAAGACGACGGAGAGGAACGGCTAATCGCGAGCGAACTGGCGCGAGCCATCTGCGATAAGCTTGAACAGAACGACGCGGATCACGGACGATGAACCGCTGAGACTTCGACATTGATCGGCGGCATTGTTTGTCTACGTTTGTTATGCGCTCTCGCGCCGACGGATTCGCGGTTCCGCGCAGCGGAGGCACACAGTTAGGCAGTGTTGTTGACTGTGCCGAGTGAGCGTGCTGAACATGCAGGCTTCCGTTCCCGATCTGCGCTCCGCAAGGGACGCAGCCGAGATGAGGCACCGAAGCCATCGCCCAAACTCGCTTGCCGACGCCGGTGCAAACCCGGGGATGGCGCGACGGGTGCTTCTCGGTCCGACCGGCTGAAGCCGGGGAGCGCCCCGAGCGAGGAGTGGAGCGGGCGTGCGGCACGTCGCGGTCGGAGGTTGGGATCGCTTGTTCGAAATCTGGGTGTTCGAAGAGCCTCACCGTCCATGCTTCTTCGCCTGCCATGCACGTGCGTGAGACAAGCCCCCGAACGAGCCGAACTCATAACGCGACAGCGGATGGAGCGACTCGCGAAGCTGTTCAAGGGTCGTGCCCCGCGTCCGCAGTTGCTCGCCGAGCGGACCGAGCAATGCCCGCACGCGCGGCGGTTCGGTATTGGCAACACTTGCGAGGCGCTGGTAGCGCCCGCGTTCACTTAGAAGCACGAGTGTCCTGCGGACGGTTGCATCTGGTGACAATTCGCTGGTCCGGCCAGCGCGACGAAGAAAGTCCAGTAGCGCCGCATCGGTTTCAGAGAGCTTGGCCCACGCTTCGGGGCGGCGGGCGTGAACGACGGTGTCTTTACCGATGAGCTTCCGCGGTAGGCTGCTGGCGCTGGTTGCGAGCTCGCCAAACCGCGCCGCCTGCGTTGTGAAGCCAAGCAGGTTGGCAGCTGCGATCCCCGCCGGGAATAGCGATTTGCGGCGAGACGCGAGTTGCCGGATTGCGGCAGGATTGGGACGGCTTCTGCCGAATGTCGTCTCGCGGGAGTGGTAGTAGCTGCCCTTGCTGAGCCTCTCAATCTCGCCAGCGCGCGCCATGCGTGAGAGCGCCTGGGCGACGGCCATGAATGACAGGAATGGCTGGTCACGAAAGTCCTCAAAGCGCCCCAGGCGTTCCCCGCCGCGTTTGATCCTCGCTCGGACCACACCTGCGACGTGGTCCGGGCGTAACGCTTGCCGGGTTCGCGCTGCCGTAAGTCCAAGCCTCGGCGACTCAGCGTGGGTTGTTTTTTTTTGCGCGCAAACTTGACATGCGGCCAGCGGGACCATTCCAGAACCCGGGCGGTGGCAGTGGCGTCGGCCGGGCCCGCGAAGTCGGCGCGTTGTTTTGGAGCTCGGTTTCGTATACGCCGGTGCAATCCGGACTCGGTTCGACGGGTGCTTCTCCGTCCGGCCGGCGGAAGTCGGGGATGGCCCGAGCGAGGGGTGGAGTGTAGCGGCATCGTCGAGAAACATTCAGCGGAACGTACGAACTGCTACCTCTGGCCAAGCCTCCGCAGCTTCTTCATATGAACCAAACGTGTTGTCGAGAATCATAGCGGAGTTGTTGGGGCCGATTCTCAACACACAGAAGAGATGGTCCTGCACGCCATCGCCGCAGTGCAAGTGCGTTTCTTCGTCGTCGTAGCTATTGAATCTGAGGATTGCATACGCGGGCATGGCGACTTCTTGCCCAAATCCTGGCAGAGAAGTCGCACCGCGCCAAGGAACGCGATCGACGCAATTATCCAAACCCCCGATTCAACTGACGAAGATTTGTTCGCGGTGATACGCGAGGGACTCCGACGCCGGACGAAACCGTTCTGATTGCCGAATAGGATGACCGGCGCGCGATTCAAACAGCTCTACAAAGATCGCCTCGGGCACCTTGTTGCGCAAACGCGACGAGATCGTGAGTCGAAGATCGTCGGTCAGCGTGATCATCCCATGATCGAAGGCAGCATCGTGAAGCGCGTTGAGGCAGAGCCCATTTCGTGGATCTAACCGAGATTCCGGCGCGAACGACCATGGAACGATGTGGCTGGCGCGCAACAACTCAAGGGATGTAATTCCGGTGATGCAGCATTGTCCGCCGTGCGCCGCGAAGACTGCGTTGCAAAAAAACTGCTGCCCTCGCCGCGCCTTCGTCTCTCGAAGGACTTCGGTCGGGCCATCGGGAACGGCGAGCTTCGCGACGTCATCCGACGACCATTCGCCGGTTTGGGGCTCAAGCACCCATTCCGCGAGCGCATCCCATCTGCCGTAGTACTCGTGCCAGATTTCCTTGTCTGCGCTCGACGCATTTCGCATTCCACGCACTCCGCGACGCCGATGCTCAGGATCCAAGCTGGCGAAGTTCACGAGTTTGAGCGCGACTGAGGATGGCGTCCTATCGATGTCGACGGCAAGAGCGATCACAACTGGATTGCGCGCGTGCATCTTTCCGAACGGCAGCTGGCAATACAGCGCGAGCGCCTTCAGAAGTTCGATCCGATCCCAGTTTCGGCCCGGCATTCTGGAAACGTTAGCGAGTCCGAGGGTCATCGAAGCAGGGCCGATCTAGTCGAACCTGTGACCGCCACCCTTACCCCGCGCGCCCCACCATCGCCACCTCGCGCCAACTCATCACGCGCACGCCCAGCTGCGTCGTCGATTCGTCTCCGGCGTAGACGATCACCGTCCCCACCTCGCGCTTGGCCAAATACTTCGGCGCCGAGCGCAGCGTCTCCGCGACTCGCCTTACCGGGCTGAACCAATCCGACGCGACCGTGCCTCCGCACTTCACCTGGGCGAAGATGCACTTCGGAACTCGATGAGGCCAGCATTAACACCAGTGCTGAATGGCACGCTCGACTGCCTCACCGCGTCGAACCAATACGAACTCAACTCGCCAGATCCAGCACCAGATCCGAGATATCCCTCAGCCGATCTCCATCGACCAGCATCATCAGCATCTCTAAATGGTCAGTTCGACCGGTCCGCTTCGCGCCGACAATCAACTCCGGCAGCGCGACGTGATAGGTGCAATCAACGTCACCCGTCCCCATCGCGATCGAGGCAATTCGTGACGGCAACGGCTCGAAGGTCACCACCGCGATATGTGGCGCACGACCCTTCCGGTTCCGAATGAGATTCAGCGCCTCCGTCCGCGTGTTCTGTGAACGATCGCTTCGCATTGTCCACTTCATCGAGATGCTGGCGTGCAATATCAGCGGTACGACCGATCGATTCTGCGCCCGCGTGGGCGAGCGGGATGCGATAGCCGAATCGGCGTCGAGACCAAGTCCCGCACGATTGAGCTCGTCGTCTGAAACTGGCCGCCGCGCAACAACGATGTCCGGCGTGATGATGTAGTCACCGCCCCACGACGCCTTCAAGTCAGGCCGCTCATCAAGCAGACGCTTGAGCATGGCGAGGTGTGCGTACTGAGCGAAATGCGAGATACCAGTCTCGCCGGGAGCTGTTGAAAAAGTCCATGCACCGGGCCGGACGTGATGAAGAAGCCGAAACGCCTTCTCGAGAAAGTCACAAGTGATCGTCGCAAATTTGCTTCCCAATTGTTGCGCTGATGGATTCCCTCCCCATGGCTTCATCTTCATGCTGACTAACATCTCCCTAGCAAGCTCGACACTTGCAGCCTGACTTCCATCAGCAATGTTGAGCTCACCTCCGTCTCGACTGGAGAGCAACTCAGCGCATAGCCGCTCGTGGTAGCGACGACGGAGACGCGCGAGTGGTGGAGTTGGCGGCATGAGTCAGTTCACCCTGAGCACACTGCACTGGTGCGTCGAACTGCAAGCGAAGTCGCGACCTGATTCGCTATCGCTGTAGCAAGACCGGGTGGAACAGCGTTTCCTATCTGGATACCAACACTTATTCTGGTTCCGAGGAAACGGTAATTCTCCAGGAAGCTCTGGAGCAGCAGCGCCTCAAGATGCGTAATGGGCCGATCCGCCTGCGGGTGCAGGTATCGACCTTTCTCTGGTTTATAGAACTCTGTGCGAATGGTGACGGACGGCCGATCCCACCAAAGGCGCCCCATCAGATCGGTGCCTCCTTTGGTCTTGCGCTTCCAACACTCTGGCATAAGTCGTCGCGGGAGATCCCAACGATTGCCTCCCGGCGGAATGGAGCGATATCGCGCGAGCGACTTCGACGTCGGGTTTCGCCCGATGTGCCAATTTACGCCGGTCGGATCCAGCGGCACATGCCCGATCGCGTCGCGGACGGTGCGCCACGCAGGAAGGTTCCAGGTCAGGAGTGATCGCTTCTTAGGATCCACGTGCGTAGGCGCCGGGAACTCCGGCTCACCGATTCGCGATCCGATCACGATCGCACGCTTGCGCGTTTGCGGAACGCCGTAGTCCGCCGAATTCAGGACTTTTCCCGTTACGCGATAACCCAGTCCTTTCGCTATCTCACAGAGTTCGAGATACTCTGCGGACTTGAGCAGCGGAGGAACGTTCTCAAGAACGAAAATCTTCGGTCGAGCCTGTTCGACGCATCGCATGTACTGACGCCAGAGTTGGTTTCTTGGGTCGTTCGGCACGCGCTCGCCGAGATTGCTGAATCCCTGACACGGTGGCCCACCTGCCACGACGTCTGCCGCGGGAAACTGATCGATTTCCTGAATCGCACAGTTGAGTACACGGTCGGTGATGTTCGCTCGTAGCGTGTCGCAAGCCGACCGATCCCACTCATTCGCTAACACTGTCACGAAGCCGGCTTGCCTGAACCCGAGCGCCGTTCCGCCGGCACCAGCGAACAACTCGATCACTGTCGGACCCGAACGCGCGTCGGTCAGTTGGAGCGAGACCTCACTGGTGTGTTCACGCTGGGACTTCGCATCAAACGGCGATATTCGATAGTGACCGTCTGAGACGACCTCAATCGCAATGGTGTCACCGGGCTTGATCGCACGACGTTCGAAGAAGTCGCGGATCCAGCGCCGAGATTGAAAGTAGGGTCGAGGCCGATGCGTGCGCGGGTCCAGCGGGATGGCTGTTCGCACTGGCTGATCGAGACCATCGACGTGCAATGTCAGGGGCCGCGCGGCTGATCGGCCAGCACCGCGACTCGAGAACGACTCCGCCGGAAAGAAGTCCAGATTGCCGTCCAAGCGAATTACGCCTCGGCGCAAATCTTCGGCTGAGACGCAAAAAAGCCGCTTTCGGTGACCTACTCGCCCGCTCACGCACGCCTCCACCGGTTTGGTGCGTGTTAGGTTATCTGGATGAACTGCGTTGTCAACCTCGCGCCAACTTATCCCCAGCGAATTCGAGCCGAGGCGAGGCGACGACCACTCTCACCCCCGCGCTTCCCACCCTCCCCACCTCGCGCGTGGCCACGTACGTCGGCGCGGAGCGCAACGTCTCCGCCACTCGCTTGATCGGGCTGAATCAGTCTGATGCGACTGCCTTGCCGATCGTCGCTTCGATGACGTAGACGCGCTTTGGCGACTCGACGATCAGATCTGCCTCGAGCCCGTGCTGGTCGCAGTAGAACGCCATGGCTGTGCTCACGCCATAATTCCAGCTCTCGTTTGTTAGCTCGGTTTGGATCCGTGACTCAACCACCACGCGCCACTTGCAACGGCAGTCGAGTTGTATCGCTAACGGGCTGACTGCTTGACTGAGGACACAGTTTGAGACGAACTTTGACGCGCTGCCCATCTCGGCTCCTGGGCTGATCCACATTTGGAACGTGGATTAGCCCAGCCAGAGCGCCGCAATGGCTGCTTCTCGTCACCTCAGCATGGCCTATGACGCCCCCGTCCCCAGCAGCACAGCGAGATTGGCGCTATTCAGCCCGCACGCCGCTCCGGTCGAACAGTTCAGCTCAGCCCCGCCCAATCACCGCCGCCAGCGCGGGCCTTGGCGAAGCTCGCTCGAATCGCGCTGACGGCAGCTGCGGGCAACCCACCCTTCGTTGCGTAGCGCAAGATCGCGAGAATTCGATCGATCGAGGTGCCACCGACGATTGCCGTGTGGACCTGCGGCTGTGCAAGCGTGAAGCGGAGGGCGAGTTCGGCCCAGTCGTCGATTCCGGGCGCGATTGACGCGAGTTCCAATCCCATCGCCGCGAAGCGCTGTCGATACGGCGCGACGTACGCGTCGTAGCGGGCATGATGATCGGCCGACGCGCGCCAGCACGCGTTGGCAATTGATCGTTTCGTCATGACTGCAACACCGCGCTTCGTCGCGATGGGCAATACCACGTCAATGTTTACTTGATCGACCAAACTAACACTTGTCTCTAGCACCGCAATACCCGGCTGCTGCACCGCCCACGCTGCGGCCTCATTGTCGCCGGAGTAGCCGCCGAATCGGATCTTGCCCGCCGCTCGCGCGTCGTCGAGCGCTTCGAACGCCCATCCTTGCTTCAGCACGTCAAGCGGCAGCGAGTGAATAAGGAGAACATCGATGACATCGGTGCGGAGCCGCGTCAGCGATCGATCGATGTGCGAAACGACCTCGGACTTGCTCGTTGCTTGCCGCCAACCGTTGGCATCCATATCAGCGCCGCATTTTGTGACGAGGATGTAGTCGCTCCTCCGATCAGCCAGCGTCTCGCCGATGAGAGCCTCGGCACCGAGATACGCCGCGGCGGTGTCGAGCAGGTTCACGCCATCATCGAGCAATCGATGCATCAGCCGTGACGCAGCGTCGCGCTCGGTGGCGAGGAGTCCGACCGGTGCGGAGCCAAACGCGACCGGCGCGACGGAGAGGCCAGTGGCGCCAAACGAACGACGATGACTGAACGGGAGCAGCATGTGTGGTTCCTGAAGGGTCACACAGAGTAGCGACACGTTTGTTGAGGGCGTCGAGCACGTCTGCCCGCGCTAAGGCGTCCGGCACGCCGCCCGAACCTCTCGCAATAGAGATTGGGGCAGCCGAGGATCCTTCACCGCGACCAGATCGGGCAGGCCTCTTCGCCAAACCGTCGCCGCCCCCGCTCGCGTCTTCCATCGCCCGCCGCAACTCGCGATACTCGTAGCTTCATGTTCGCTCTCCCGCTTGTCCTTGCGTCCATCTTCGCTACCGATCCAGTCAGCGCTCACGATGTTGTATGGACGACGCCGAGTCGCGACGCGAACGGCACAATGCCGATTGGGAACGGCGACATTGCAGCGAATGTGTGGGTCGACGCAGACGGCGCGTTGTTGATGTATCTCTCGAAGTCCGACGCATGGGACGACAACGCACGACTCTTGAAGCTCGGGCGGCTGCGCATCGATGTCGATCCGAATCCACTCGCCGACGACGGCGAGTTTCGTCAACGTCTCGATCTAACGCGTGGTGAGATCGAAGTCACTCTTGGCAGGGGCGATCGCCGCGTTGTCTTACACATACGCGTCGATGCAGAGCGCCCGGTCTGCGTCGTCGACGTTGCTTCGGAACTACCGACGACGGTCGCAGTCACATTAGAGCATTGGCGACTCGAACCGCGCACCGTCAAAGAGGTCACGTGGAGCGACGTCTTCTGTGTCGATTGGGGCAAGCCTCCGAGCACGCCGCTCGTCACCGAGCCCGACATCATCGTGCCAGCGACAGGTGCGGAGCTTCTTTGGTTCCATCGCAACGAGCGCACGCCCATTCCGGCGACGTTCACACTTCAGAATATCGCGTCGCTGCTACCGACCTTTCGTGATCCGATCTTGCATCGCACGTTCGGTGCACTCGTCACCGGCCCCCGTCTCGAACCTGCGTCGGAGCGTGGGCTGCGCTCAACCGATGCATCGACGCATCACCGCATCGAAACGTGGGCGCTCACGCAAATCACCGACACACCCGAAGCGTTCACCGACGTGCTTCGCGCTCGTGCAGCGCTAGGCGGCGTTGACGACGCGGTTGCCTGCCGCGCAGCACATCACACGTGGTGGAAGCGCTTCTGGGAGCGCTCGTGGATCCGTATCGCCGACAACGGCAGCACTCCCGCGTTTCCATTGCCTCAGAACACGCATGAGGTAGCAGTTGGCCGCGACGTGTCGGGGGGCAACGTATTTAAGGGCACGATTGAACGCGTGTTCGTGTTAGGACGCACGACTTCTGAGGCCGCCATTGCAGCGATGGCGTCGACACCCGACGCGGCACCGTCCGACACGATCGTGAACTGGCGCGACGGCGACGCTCGCACGCTTGTGGAGAGCGCTGCGAGCGATGCGTCGCGCGGCCTAACTATTGCAGCGTGGATCGTTCCGGATCGCCAGGACGCCGGAGGCGGTCGAATCGTCGACAAGTGCGGCGTCGGCGTGTGTGACGGTTGGATGTTCGATACGTATCCGAGCAACTCGCTGCGACTCATCGCGGGTGATCCGGCTCTCACGTTTGACGCGAGATTGAGTCCGGGGAAGCGGGTATTCGTCGCAGCAACCTACGACCCCATCACTACGCAACGCCGACTCTTCATAGACGGTGTCAAAGTTGCTGAAAGCGAGCCACGCCAACCGCCGGCCGCGTCCATTGAGAGCGCCTACGTCTTGCAGCGCTACGTTGCTGCGTGCGCTGGTCGCGGCGGTGCACCGATCAAATTCAATGGCTCGCTGTTCACGGTGCCCCGCGCGGGACACGACGACGGCGATCCTGATTTCCGACGTTGGGGTCCCGCGTATTGGTTCCAGAACACGCGTCTCATTTACTGGCCGATGTTCGCCTCGGGCGACGTTGACATGACTGAAGCATTCTTTCGTATGTATCGCGACGCGCTGCCACTGTCTCAAGCTATCAATCGACTTCAGTACGGCGACCGACTCGGCCCCGGCGCCGCGGCGTTCTTCGAGACGATTTACTTCTGGGGCACACCCGACAACGCCAGCTTCGGTTGGGACCGCACTGGTCAGGCACCGGGTGAAGTCGCAAATCCATACATCCGCCATTACCGCAGCGGCTCGATCGAGCTTCTCATCATGGCGATCGAGCGGTACGAATACACGCGAGAGCCCGTGTTTCTTCGGGACACGGTGCTCCCGCTCGCCGAAGCGATTGGTTCTTTCTACGCAACGTTCTTTCCGCGGAACACAGACGGCACACTTCGATTCGAGCCAGCGGCGTCACTTGAAACTTGGCACGACGCGACCAATCCATTGCCAGAGATCGCGGGCCTGCGCGATGCCCTCCGTCGTTTGTTGCGCTTCGATCCCGCCTTGCTGGAGGCGAGTAATTCAACCCTTCGCTCCCGCGCTGAGCGCCTCCTCGACGCGCTGCCGCCGATACCGATGGGCGAGACCGACGCTGGACGAGTCTTGCTCCCTGGCGCGCGTGTGGCACAACTCGCGAACGTTGAGAACCCTGAGTTGTACGCGGTATTTCCCTATCGCCTTTTCGGCGTCGGTAAGCCTGATCTCGACATCGCGACGCGCACGTTTGACGCGCGGAAGAATCGCGCTAACGCTGGTTGGTGCCAAGATTCAATTCACGCCGCGTACATAGGCCGCGCGGATGAGGCAGCGAACATGCTCGCGCACCGCGCGACCAGCAGAGACCAGAAGAGTCGCTTCCCCGCGTTTTGGGGGCCAAACTACGACTGGGTGCCGGATCAAGATCATGGCTCGAATATCTTGATGACGCTGCAAACGATGCTCGTCCAGTGCGACGGCGATCGAATCTTGGTGATGCCAGCGTGGCCGACCGGATGGGATTGCGACTTCAAGCTGCACGCGCCGAAGAACACTGTGCTCGAAGGCACGATCCGCAAAGGCCAGCTTGTCTCGCTGCAAGTCACGCCGCCGGAGCGCGTGTATGACGTCGAAATTATTCAGCGCTAACAGCTCTTGGATTCAAGGTCAGGCCGCGGGGTCGATGCAAGCGTCCGTGTCAGAGCAGCGCGAGACGCCAACGCCGCCCCAACGCCTCAAAGGTTGCGACGCCTGTCAGTTCCTTCCTGCCAAACACCTTCTGAACACTTCGTTCAATGGACCCGATCGGGGTTGAACCGACGACCTCTTCCATGCCATGGAAGCGCTCTCCCAATTGAGCTACGGGCCCGAGATATCTGCAATCACTTCGCACGACCGATCCGCGAACTCGGTCGCGAACCGGAGAGAGTAGCTTGAGCCAGCGAGGGCATCAAGCAAGATGCCGGCGTGGGCGGGAGACCGAGGGGTAGCACGTCGGCGCCGCGCCTTATCGGCGGGCAGCTCTCGCTGCACGCCGCCGCCCAGCGGTCAACAGTTGAACTCAAGTCAGATCGCTGCGGTGATCGCGTCGGCAAGCACGTTCTTTTGCGTGATGCCAACCCACTTCTTCACGACTTGGCCGTTCTTCAGGAGCAGAACGGTAGGAATCGATTGAATGCCAAACTTCACGGCGAGCTTCTGGTTGCTGTCGACATCGACCTTGCCGATCTTCGCCTTCCCTTGGAAGTCGGTGGCAAGCTGATCGATGGTTGGACCGAGCAGGCGGCATGGGCCGCACCACTCAGCCCAGAAGTCGATGAGGACTGGGGCAGAGGCCTGCATGGCCTCGGTGTCGAAGTTCGCGTCGGTGAATTGCAGCGTGGCTGGACCAGCCATGGTTAATGCTCCTAGAGGGGTCGCGATCGTAGCAGTGTCGGGGGTCCCGTCGCTACGACCTGAGTGCGGCGTTCGGTCGCCATTTCTTCTGGAGACTGACGCGGACTGGGTGTCTACCTCTGGGCAATCGGTTCCGAAACGGCGGATCCATTGCTCATCTCGCGCGTCTATGGACGGACCGCGGTGCTGCTCCGTGCGACGTGAAATCGCCCTACCATCGCGGCCCGCGTGAACGCCCCATGGCTGGATGGCGGGAGGACGAGCAAGAACCATGCATCAAATTGCGATCATCGGCGCAGGCAAGATCGGCCGAATGGCCACTCACATGCTGGCCACGTGCGGCGACTACCAGGTCCGCGTTGCCGATTCCGTGGCCGCGAGTCTTGAGCACGTCAAGCGCGCTTATCCCGATGTCGAAGTTCGCACGATCGATTTCCACGACATCGCCGCGATCGACGCGCTGCTGAACGGCTGTACCGCAGTCATTAGCTGCGCGCCGTTCCATTGCAATCCGCTCATCGCCGAGCGAGCCCGCGCCGCGAAGGTTCACTATCTCGATCTCACCGAAGACGTTGCCGTGACCAAACGCGTTCTCGAACTCTCGCATGGTGCCGAAACTGCCTTCGCGCCGCAGTGCGGACTCGCGCCGGGGTTCATCACGATCGTCGCGAATCATCTGATCGCGCCGCTCACTGATGTCACTGATTTGCGGCTGCGGGTTGGCGCGCTGCCGCGCTTCCCCGACAACCAGTTGAAGTACAACCTCACGTGGTCGACCGAAGGGCTCATCAACGAGTACTGCAATCCTTGCGAAGCACTGATGGACGGCCGCATGATCACCGTGCCGCCCATGGAGCATTTGGAAACGCTCGTGATCGACGGAGTTGAGTACGAAGCGTTCAACACGTCTGGCGGACTCGGCACGCTCGCCGACACTCTCAAGGGACGCGTGCGCAACGTGAACTACAAGACCATTCGCTATCCCGGACACAATCGGCTCATGCGATTCTTGCTCGACGATCTGCACATGCGCGATCACCGCGCCGAGCTCGGCCAGATTTTCGAGCGCGCGCTACCGACCACGTATCAAGATCAAATCGTGATCTTCGTTTCGGCAACAGGGCAGTACCGCGGCCGCCTAACAGAGCGTACGTACGCGAAGACCATCTTCCACAAACTCATTGACAACGAGAACTGGTCCGGCATTCAAATCACCACCGCTGCGGGGGTATGTGCTGTTCTTGATCTACTCGTCCAAGGCGTGATCGCCGCGAAGGGCTTCGTGAAGATGGAGCAGATTTCGTACGACGATTTCATCGCGAATCGGTTTGGGAAGTACTACGCGTAGGCGACGGATCGCCATCAACTCGCGGCGGTCGCTGCGACTGCCACACGCAAGCCCGCTCGCGTCTCCACCACGTCGTGCGTTCGAATGATGCGGGCGCCGCCTGACCATGCGATCACCGCCGCGACGACACTGCCTGCCCCGCGCTTGGTTGGATCGCGCTCGCCGGTCGCGTGACCAATAAAGCTCTTCCGGCTCGCACCGATGACGAGCGGGAATCCGAGATCAGCAAGTTCACCCGAGCGACCGATCAGCGACCAGTTCTGTTCGACCGTCTTACCGAAACCGAGCCCCGGATCGAGTGCGATCGCGTCGCGGTCGATGCCGAGCGCAAGCGCAGCGTGTGCCCGCTGGAGGAGCCACTCCTTCACGTCAATCACCACGTCACCATGAATCAGCGGCGACGCGTACGACGTGCTGTATTGATCCTTGTCCGGCGAGAGCACGCGATGCATGAGTACGACGCCACAGCCGCGTCGCGCGACGAGTGGAAGCATCGCTTCGTCGTCGAGCCCAGCAGAGACGTCGTTGACCGCGTCAGCACCAGCGTCGAGCGCTGCGGCCGCGACGGACGCCAGTGTCGTGTCAATCGTGATGGCGACGCTCGCATCGGCGGCGCGCAGCGCGGCGATCAACGGCACGACGCGCCGCTCTTGTTCGTCTGCCGCCACGCGGGCAGCACCGGGACGTGTGGACTCGCCGCCGACATCGATGAGGGTCGCACCTTCTGAGATCATCCTCAGCGCGCGATCGAGCGCTGACGCGACGTCGACGTGCTGTCCTCCGTCGGAGAATGAATCAGGCGTCACGTTGAGCACCCCCATGAGCGCGAACGGCTTGAGCGCGACCGAGCGCGCCGCATTCACGCGCCACTGCGAGAGACGCGCCTCGTCGGTCACGGCTTCGGACCCGCAGCGCCAGCTGGAGCGCGCTCCGTCATCTGGCGCTTGAATTGATCGTAGAAGATCGTTAGTACGCCGGTTGGAACGACGGTGGCCGTTTCAGCGGTGCCCTGATTGACTTCCATCGCAAATGCGATTGGCTCGACCGTGGCTGGAATCTGCGGAATCGGAATTCCTTCACCGCCTGGCACCATCGTCGCCAGTTGTTGCGCGAGCTTGCCCAGTTGCGCAACGCCGAGATAGGCCTCGATGTCAGCTCCATCAATCAGCCACGGGCGGTACGACTTGATCGTGCCGTCGTCCGCAAGAGACTTGCCGCCAGCGCTCGCGGCCACGGCGCGCTCGAGGACATCGACGCGCTGACTGAACGTCATCGCGATGGCGCCGGGAATCGGACGCACGAAGCCAACGAATCCGCGCGAGCCGAAGATGACTTGGCTGATGAGTTTCGCGATCGCGGCATTGCCCGACTGCTCGCCGCCCACTGCTAACGCTTCTTCAATCTGAAACGCATCTGCGACTCCGCCGCCTTTCAGCTCCTTGTCCGTCGTCCACGTCGGCGTTCGTTTCACGCCAAAAGACTCGCCTTCTGTCGCGAGGATCGCTCGTTTGATTCCGTCGCGCACGACTTCAGGCTTGTCGCTTTCAATGACGAGGAGTGCATCATTCAGAATGCCGCCAGTCGCAATGCCAAGTTTGCTCGGATACACCGCGAACTGCAGCGCGTGCACATGATCGCGCGACGCGGTGAGCCAACTCGGCAGCGTCGCGCCACCGGGCAGAGCCTTGAGAAGATCTTCGATCGCCGCGAGACCACCAAGTCCATCGATGTCGAGCCGCGCTATGCCGTAGAACGGATTGCGCGGAACGCGATCAAACTTCGACGCGTGGTTCGTTCCACCCTTCATCAGTTTGCCGAGCTCGCTGTCGTTCGACGCCCGCGCGAACGAGCGAATGCCCACCCCGAGCGGATCGAAGTCGATGATGATGACCCCATCGGTCAACTCGCGGAACAGCGCCGTCGCGCGGTTTCGAAACTCTTCCGTTCGCGCGCCGCCGGGCAGCGCCTCTTGCTTCGCCGCTGTGTCGGCTGCGCCGCGGAGCGCTTCCGGACCAGCCCACGCAATCATGTCGCCGCGGGCAAGAAGGGCCGCGCCGCGCTCGCCGAGTCGTTCACGTACGCGCGCGGCGATGCCTTCGTCGGGCTTGAATGTGCGGACTGCATCGGCGTCGTTTGAAAGTAAGACATGGTGCTCAAGCTTCCGCGCGAACACGATCGCTCCGTCGGCGTGCTTCCACGCGTCTGGTCCTGAGTCGGGAGCTGGCGTGAAGTTTCCTGTGAGAAATGCGTCGCCGTCGGTGACAGGGACAAATGCAATCGGAACGCTGCCCTCGGCGCGTGCGAGCTGCGCGACCGCAGCCGTTCCTTTGTCGTCGAAGGCTGCGCTGATCTTCAGATACGCCTTGAGTTGATCGATCGGGCGACCCGCGACTGCGGCTTCCGGGCGATCCATCCGATCGATGCACTGTTGCAAGTCATCGCTTGCGCGCTTCGGACTCGGCAGAACGACAAACGCAATCGCGTCCTTCGGGACGAGCGCGAGTGCTGCGTCGAGCGCGCTTGTCGGCGTCGCCGCGGGTCCGGGTGTTGCGGGCGGCGCGGCACCCATCAGCACGGAGGCGAGCAAGACGAGAGACGTTTGAAACGGTGCGCAAATCATGGGTGCAATCATCATCGGGCTATTTCCAGAGGGCGTTACTGTACGGCTCAACGAAGGGACGGCGCTCGACGATCACAATCGACTCAAACATCGACGTGACCACTGCACACGAGGCTGCGTGGATCGGGCTCGGCCTGCTCGTATTTCTCGCGCCGCTCGTTGCACTTGCGTTCCGCCGACTTCGCATACCGGCGGCGCTCCTTATCGGTGGCACCGTAGTCGGACTTGCACTCGGACCGTCACTCTTCGGCCGCATAGCGCCCGTGACCTACGTACAGCTCTTTGAGGGTTCGCCGTCAAAGCTTGAGCAGGTCTTTCGCGCAGACCGTGCAATCCGCGCGATGACGATTGCGGCCGGGTCGAGGATGAGCGCGCCCGACGCGGCTGATCAAGAACAACTGGTGCTTGCTCGCGAAGAAGCGAGCGCGAAGTGGGACGCCGAGCGGCGCGTACACACACGACCGTTCGCCATCGCGGCGATCGCATGTGCCGGCTTGGTGCTCGCGACATCGCTCGGATTCGGTGCGCGACCGCGCCCGCTGTCTCTGAACGACGCGGTACTTGCGCTGTGGTCGTTCGTGCCAGCGGCGCTGGCGGCACTTCTTGTCGCCGTGCTTCTCGGCGACGCGCTCCTCACGCCAGCGACCGCGATTCTCGTGTGTGCTTGTGCGTGTGGCGCGTGGCGGGTTTCGCGCGAAGAGCGCGTCATCTGCCGGTCAACAATTGTTACTGGTGCACGCGAAACGAGTCGTACTACGGCGGCGACTGCGCGCGTCGTGACGCTTTTCGCCTGCGCGGTAGCGATACCAGCGCTGTGGTTCTCTGGGCACGTCCTCCTCGGCCCCGGCGCGGCGGTCGCGCTCGGCATTGGAGCGATCATCGGGTTCTTACCGCGTCCGCGCCGGGCGTCACGGCTCGTCGGTGCCATCGCAATCCCGATACTCGCCGCGTTCGTCGCTGTTCGCGTTGACCCCACGCGCGACGTGTCGCTCCTTCTGTTGGTCGGCCTCTTCTTGATTGCCGAAGACGCCCGCTGGCTCGGTGCGTTCGTGGGACGTACGCTCGGCGGTGAACCTCCGATGAGCGCCATGCGCACCGCGATGGCTGGGTTAGCGGTCGGTCCGACGATGCTCGTCTTCACCGCGCTCGGGTCGACGCTGGGCATCCTCACAGGCCTGATCGCGCTGAGCCTGCTGTTCGCGGCAATTTTGGTGGAGTTTCTTGCACCGGCGCGACTCCGCGTTGCAAAACGCCTCGAAGCCGCCGGAACGCCGATCGAATCGGACCGGTGAGGTATCTTCAGCGTTCGCCCATTTTCAGGAGACTCCGCCCATGACTCAGCTTCCGACCAAAATCACCGCCGTCATCGCGTCCGCAGCCCTCGCCGTGGTTGGCATCGGCGCGTTCACTGCAGCTCCAGCCGACGACAAAGCCGCAGAGAAGTGGAAGGACGCTAGCTTCTACTCACTCAAGACGAAGTCGCTCGACGACAAAGCGGTCGACCTGAAGACGTACGAGGGCAAGGTCTGCCTCGTCGTCAATGTCGCGAGTAAGTGCGGCAACACGCCGCAATACGCCGGACTTGAGAAGCTTTACGGTGAACTGAAGGACAAGGGCTTTGTTGTTCTGGGATTCCCCTCGAACGACTTCGGCGGTCAAGAACCCGGAACGCCGGACGAGATCAAGGCGTTCTGCACGTCGAAGTACAACGTGACCTTCCCGATGTTCAACAAGGTGCAGACGAAGGCTGGCGAAGGACAGTCTGAGATCTATAGCTATCTCGGAGCGCGCACCGGAAGCCTGCCGAGCTGGAACTTCGGTAAGTATCTGATTGGCAAAGACGGCAAGACGATCACGTACTTCGCGTCGAAGGTCGCGCCGGATAGCAAAGACCTGCGCGAGGCAATCGAGAAGGCGATGGGAGAGGGAGCTGCGAGCAAGCCCGCGACGAAGTGAGTTGCGGTCGTGGCCACGCGCTGGTGTCCTCGCGCGTTCACCCACGCGGAGTGCGCAACGAGATTCCAATACTTTGCAGATTCTCCGATTCCGCTGAATCCCTTGCGGGGCGATCGCCGTACAGAAATCGTGGACGCGCCCCGAATCGTTGCCCTATGCGGCGATTTGCATTTCTTCCGCGTCCTGAACTGCTCCGCAGGGGAATATTGACATGAACACGCTCGGTACGTCGGTACGTCGGTAGCGCACTCGCTATGAGCGTGCTCCTCGCTGGGATCGCGTCTGAGCGAGCGCTCGGACAGAACAAACCCGCGTCGCGCTACGACATTTTTGACATCGGCGAAATCCCGGCAGACCCGGCTTGGCACGACTTCCGGTACACCGCTTTCGCGATCAACGAGAACAACTCGGTAGTGGGGTACCTCGAAATCCGCGTGACGCCGATCGAGGAGTTGCTTGCGTCTGCACTCGCGATCTTCGGATTCGAAACCGTCGCCGACATCAACGAGTGGTTGGCGACCGCAGACGCTGAGAGCGCAAGCAACGTTCTCGCGACTATCTACGAAATCGTCTCGTCCGCGACGCCGTAACAGTTGTAACGCTTCAAACGGAGGTAACGGAATGCACAGTCACTTTACAGTCGTCGGCGTTGTCGC
>JAWXCC010000015.1:0-24592 GCA_034440475.1 Phycisphaerae bacterium
AAATATGATTAACTACACTAGCGCCGCATCCGAGCCAACAGTCCACTGAGCCCTACGAGCGCGCGATCAAGGACCTCGAGCGCAGGAAGAGGAAGGTGCACGTAGCGCTCGCCGGTCGCCGCATCGTGACGGACGAGTCCGTCGATCGCTCGACCTGACGTGCCGCTTGGCAACTTACTCTTGCTGCTCCTCTCCTCGTTGGCGTTCGTTGACGCGGCCGCAAGGCCTTCGAGGAACGCGACACCCTTCTCGATGACTCCCGACCAACGATCACCGTCGCTCTCGCGCGAAGGTTCGGGCAATGCCGCGACTGTCGCCCCGACCGCATCGCTCGCATCGAGGCGTGTGTCCTCTTCGGATGCGTCGCGCGCGCTCGACTGCGCCTCGGGAATTGCATTCGTCGCTTGTTCGACCGTGCGCATGAATCGCTGAAGCTTGGTTCCGCCGAGAAAGACCTCCTTCTCGCCTCCATCGAGTACGCCAGCGAACAACGAACTCTTGAATGACAGCACCGAGAGCATGGCTTCCTCGATCGTGTCTTTGCTAATGAAGTTAATGACGTTGACCGCGCGGGTTTGACCAATGCGGTGAACCCGACCGATGCGCTGCTCGAGAACGGCCGGATTCCACGGCAGATCGAGATTCACGACGGTCGATGCGTGCTGGAGATTGAGTCCGACGCCGCCAGCGTCAGTGGAGAGGAAGACGCGACAGTTCGGCTCGTTGCGAAAGCGTTCGATCAACGCGCCGCGCTGCGTGCCTGGAACGCCGCCGTGAAAGAACACGTAATCAATCTGGTGCTTCTTCAGCCGTGGAATCATGGTTGCGAGCATGCGCGTCCATTGGCTGAAAATGACGACCTTCTGCTCGGGACGTTCGAGGATCTCCCCGAGCAACGTCATGAGCTCGTCGGCCTTCATGCCGTGATCAGTCGTCTGATCGAGCAGGTATGTGCTGTCGCAACTCATGCGCATGCACTGCAACGCGACCAGCAGGCGGCGCTGATCGGCTTCCGAGAGGAAGCGTTGCGCCCTCCACTTGCGCACGATCCGAGCGACAATCTCGCGGTGCTCCTCGTGATGGACCGATTGCTCGGGCGTCATTGCAACGAAGATCTTTTGGTCGAGACGCTTTGGAAGTTGCGCGAGAACTTCTGACTTGCGACGCCGCAATAGAATCGGTTTCAACGTACGACCGAGTTCGTCGAGGTCGCGATAGCCAATGACGCGGCCATCCTCATTCCGCGTTTGGTGACGATCAAGCAGCCTGAATGTGGGACCGAGTCGGTACCGATCGACGAACTCGACGATGGACACGAGTTCTTCAAGACGGTTCTCGAGCGGTGTACCGGTGAGAACGATCGCGAACGGAGATGCGATTCGCTTCACACTTCTGGCTGTGCGCGTCGACCAGTTCTTAATGCGCTGCGCTTCATCGAGAATGACAAGATCTGGACTCCACCCCGCGATGAGGTCGAGATCACGGTAGATGGTGTCGTAATTCGTGATCTTGAAAAACGAGTCGGCTTCGAAGTGTGCCTCGCGGTGAGTTCGCAGCCCGTTGATCGCGATCGCCGTGCGCTCGGTGAACCGCGAAATTTCCCGCTCCCACTGATGTTTCAGCGACGTGGGACAGACGACAAGCACGCGGGCCACACCGAGATGGCGCGCCATGATTTCTGCAGCGGCAATTGCTTGCACCGTTTTGCCGAGGCCCATGTCGTCGCCGAGCAAGCATCGTCCAGCGCGTGCGGCGAAGAGCGCTCCCTCGCGCTGATAGTCGTACAGCGTTGCCTTCACGAGTGTGTCGACTGCCTTGCTCTTGGCGCCTCGAGGGAAAGCGCTGTCGATCCGTCGGTGGCGCTCAGTTGCGTCGCGCACTTCCGCGATGAACGAGAGAGCATCGTCACGACACCGAACATCGTAGTCGAGGCGCGCTGCGTCGGCGATGAACTTGTCCACGCGGGCAAATGCGCTCTCGTGCAGCGAGCCCTCGTCGCCAAAGTAGGTGCGAGCTAGTTTTGTTAGGGCAGCGGGACACTCCGTACCCGGCCGCCAACAGACGGTGCGCTGCGAGCCGTAACGGAGGACGATTTCGCTGTATTCAGGGCAGAATGGCGCCGCGAGCGCCTGCGCCGCGCCGTTGCTGCGAGAGAGCTTCGCGAGCGCGAACTCGACGTGCTTGCACGTTCCCAGCGTATTGGTTGCGAAGTCAGCGCACGTACACGCGTTCTCGCCTGGAACGATGCCTCGAATGATGACGCGATACGTGGTGCCGCGCTCAGGATTCGTAACGAGAAACTCAGAAAAGATTGGATGGTCGCCAACGTTCTTGAGCAGGAACGCTTGTGCGCGGCCGAACTGACGGCGCAGCTCGGTCTGCCACGTTTCAATCGTCATGCCGTCGGGCCGCCGCTCGCGCGTCACGCGCTTGCCGTCGCTGATCCCGGCCCCGACGCGGACCCTTTGATGCGTGAGCCGAGTGCGAGATTTGGCTTTCGGCTTCGTCGAGCGCGCTGGTTTGGTCGCCATGAGGGCGATCGTAATCGGTGGAGGCAGACGAAAAGCCGCAGAAGTGCGACTCAGCCGCGTCGTTGCCGACAGTCACGACGTCGACGAGTTCTCACTCCAGCGCGCGACGCATGAGGTGTCCGACGACTTGTGCGGCATGCCAGCGCCGCTGATCCGGTCCGAGGACCGAGCGCTTGGACGACTCTCCGTCCACGAGTGGCTTGAGTATCGCAACGACCGCCGCGGCATGCGCCGTTGGCTGCATCGCTTGCAGCTCCGCGAACGCTGCGGTTTTCAGTACCGCGTCGCCGCTGTGCGACGCGTTCGACTCGTCGAGTGCTCTGTCAATCAGCGCTGCGCTGCGCTCGCGATCTATCGTTTCCACTTATCAGCCCCCGACGAGCAGGACAAGGCGCAGGAACGTGACCCTAACGCCCGTGTAAGTTCCACTGTGTCGTCTCAGCTTCGGTCGGCTGCACCGGCCCTTGGAACGCGTCGTTGAGGTGACGGTTGTAGTCCTCGACTCAGCGTCCGTAATCCCACACTGGCACCGTGATCAATCGTGTGATCGGCCAGTCTTCTGCGACGAATCGCGCCCAGAGCTGCGACGGCGCGCCGCCGCTTGTTGATTCGACGTCAATGAATAGGAAGTTACGGGTCCAGAGGCGTTCGGTGCGACTATCAATCGGCACAAGTTCAGTCGTCATGCCGGGATCGAATTCCTTCTTGCCGTCGGCGCCGAGTAGTTCGAGGACACCGCGCAGCCATGTGTTTGGCGACGGATGCACGATGCCTGACGATGTGAGTTGCACGATGCGCGCCGGTACGAGCGAATTCGGCTCGCGGTGCGTGGCGCGCGTCGACTCGATGTGACCGACCGCGCCAGCGTGCACGTCGCCCGACAGCAACGTCACACGCGTACCCGACGCTCGCTGATGATCGAGCAGTGTGTGCAGAAGCCGCGAGCGTTCGCCGAGATGCGCTGGATGTTCCCACTGATCGAGGAGGTCGTCTTCGATCTCTTGCACGCCAGGAACGACGTTCGAGAGAATCCAACTCACGGCCCGGAATCGGAGGTGCACGAGTGGAATGGACGAGACAACGAGGAGGTGGCAAGCCTCGTCAATGGCGGCCTGCCCGCGATCAGTAAGGAACTTCTTGAAGTCCGTCCACTGCGCTTCGTCGAACACGCGCTCGTTCGTGCGCCCGCTTCGGCTATCGAGCAGAAAGAACGTGAGTTCTTGTTCGTCGGCGTAGAACGTGATCGTCTGTGCGAGGTGCCCTGTGGTCCGCGTGGCGCTGCCCGAGCACAGCAAGCTCGGACGACGCCCGCCTGCCGCGCTCGCCAGCCATCCGCCAAGTTGCAGCGCCGAAAACGCGTCGCGCGCTGCCTCGTAGATGTCGCGGTACGCGGCGTTCTTCTGCACGAAATCGTGCTGCGATCCCCAGCCGTCAAAGATGTCGTGGTCGTCCCAAGTGAAGACGCCTGGAACCCGCGCGAAAACGTACGCGGGGTCGGTCTGCGACCAGCGCTCTTGATACAGCGCGAGGTATTGGCTCAGCGCAGTCTTCCGGCGTGCTGGTGAACTCGTCGCGCCCCGAAGCTCATCCTCGCTCAGTTTGTCGAGTTCTTGCAGCACATCGAGGCTGTCCGCGTACACCTGATCGCCGCCACCGACAAGCGCGTGCACGCCACTGGGGCAGTCGGGGTCACCGCCGGACTTTCCTGTCTCGTGCTCGATGCGCATCTGACGCCAGAGGGCGTTCGGTTCCGCCGTCTTGCGCCGAAGGTCGGCGCTTGAGAAGCCGTTGCACGAAAAGAACGCGAGTCGAGGAAGGTGGCTCGTTGCTGGAATCGCAACGTTGTCGATCGTTGCGATGGTTTTACCGCGATTCAAGAGCTTGTATCCGAGCCACTGCTCGCGTGGACCGCGCGGCACGCGAACTGACCAGCACCAGATCGCGCTGCCATTCGCTTTCGAGAAATCTGCGACGAGGGTGAGCGCACCGACCGTGACATCGCCTGAGTCGAAGCGAAGTTTGAGCGCCAGCGGGGGAGTAGCGCTCGCGCTCTCGATGACAACGTGTACAGAAAAGCACCAATCGCTCGCGGTGCCGTTCTCAAGATGGAGGATGGGGCCTAGGAGTAGTTTCATGTGGGATGATGTGTGAGCCAAGAGGTGATTCACCGACGGCGCGTGCGCTCCGCCGTCACAACGTCGCCGTTTGAGTCGAGCTTAAGCATTTGAATCGACCGCGTCGGGGTACGCGCGGCGCTTCGCCAAGATCGTGGCAGCAAGCGCCGTGAGTGTGGCTCGGCTAGCTCCTGTCGGATCGACGACTGCACACTCGCGCGGTCGAGTATCTCGCCTGCGATCGCTGATGTAGCGAGCGCTTCTACGCTCATTGCGATCACGGCGAACTCGTCATGGTCGTCTCTGTGAAGGTGCTTGGCAGTGCCGCGGAAACGCCTGCGCCTTATGTGAACCGCTCCTCGGTCTTCGCGATTTGCATTGGATTCCACCAGAATCAGGGCGGCTAGTCCGGTTGTTGCCAGTTCCAGCGCCTGAGCGATAGGGCATAGTCTTTCGATCAGATACGAGCTCATGCTGACCGATAGAAGTAGTGCTATCGCTCAGCAGAGTGAAGGGCTGGGAGGGGGGGCTGAGGCGAGACAGGTATCACCTTCGGCCATTACCGCTTGTCTACCGACCATCGATCGGTGCACTCCGCACACAGTGGGCCACCCAAGCCAACATGGGCCCCTTCTCCATGTGCAAAATATGCAGGTGTCCGCACTTCGAGCGAGAGTCAGTACTCGTCTTGACGGTCCGCAGAAGGATTTCATTTATCTCTTGCGTGGCTTTCCGTAACACCTCGTCGTGAAAGTCAGGCTTGCCGCTCGGGCTATAAAAGCCGCCTGAAACAAATTTGCCGTTCGTCTTCTTCGGCGGCTTGAGCGGCACGCAGCGGATCGTATTGCTCGGAAAGCAAATTACCTGCCCATCGTCCTCGGGGTCCATCAAGCCGAAGTCAAATCCGGCGTACTGCGTCAGTTGGTTGCTGGCCATTGAGTCCATTCCTCTGGGTGAAATTTGGAAGTTGCAGCGAGGCACCGTCAGTCTTCTATAGATAGCGCGAAGTAGAGTAGCGGGAAGGGAAGATGAGCGTGTCCGATCCTCAATCGCGCCATACTGATTCCTGTGTCGGCGTCGCGCCGAGCAGCGGGTTCACGAGTAGTTGCGTCCACCAGCGATGCGGGTCGAGACCGTGACCTGGCACTGCGGCAACTCTTGCAGCCTGCGGCTGATCAGCCAAGAGACGATTCACCGCGAAGGCACCGAGGACGCGGAGTAGAGCGGGGCAATCGGGGACAACGACGGCAGGGCGACAGAAGGCGAACCGTCGCCCAGTTCAAAGGTCCACGAGGCACCCCGACCGATCACGTAATGAAAATTGAGACTTGCGTCGAAACTCAGCTTGCACCAAGCCAAGCACGCATCCTCGCCGTCCGGAGCGTAGTTCCAGATAGCTGGAGGGCTGGTGCCCGCAGCGGCGAGGTATCGGTCTCCCTCGACCGCCGAGAGTTCCGATGCGAGGTCGGACAGACTCTGCGGCACATTGCGATTCCGTGCGGCGAAGCCGGTGATTACAGTGATAAGCGGCTCTGCGTTGGCTGCGAGGCCTGAGAGGCGTGCGCGACGCGCTGGCGTCTCGGGGTCGTACCCGGGACCGAACTCCGGGCGCATGTGACGCAAGTAGGCCGAGAGAGGGACGCCAACGGCACCAACCCCTAGCAGCCCGTGGCGGAAGTCATCCGGGCTACGAACGAGCCTATTAGCCCCCAATATTGAGTGGCTGCGGCGTCGCCGCAACTTGCCGTATCTTGCGGATAAAGCTGCGTTGCGGCTCCTTGCATCTGGACCAACATGCTCGTTCTCGCTACCAGAGCACTTCCGCCACGGGCTGCTAGCGCGAGAGCTGCTATGACGAACATTCGTCGAGGGATTGCCCGGCTGTTTGTCACTGCATTGTTCCGCCTAACGACCGTGAGATGGGCCGCACACACGTGCAGCCGAGGCCGTACGCCTCGCTGCAATCATAACGCACGCACGCCGCGTGTCAGTACGTGCGATATGTTAGGCGGCGCGGTCCCGCGAGCCGACGGCTAGGGGCTACTTGTTCAGCGAGCGAAGGAGCATTGTGGCCTGAGTTTCGGAGATGCCGCTAGGTCCACCAATGATCATCGCCGACTTTGTGAGCTGCGACTTCACGATCGGGGCGGAGAACAGCTCGCCGTTGACCACGACGGCGATCGGCTGAACCAGATGCGCCGCCATGTACGACCCGAGCTTTTCAGCGTCGCGGTCCGTGAGAGCCAGGTTGACCGCCCGCTCTCCGGACGCCGTCTGGCCGAGACGAGCGGACTCGATGTCGCGATTCGCGATCACGATCTGCGGCTGGACGAACACCGGCAGGTCGGAGCCCGGTGCGACTAGGTTGGTCCCGTCCGAAACCGCACTCAGACTGGCGGCGCGGAACTCGATCGTCGCGCCGGTCGAGCATCCCGCGAGACTCACGAGCATGGTCAGAGTGAAGAGCGGGCGAGTCATGAATGTCTTCTGTTTCCGGCTGGCGAAACTCGGCGATAGGCTGCGGGACGGCACGGACCGACAGCCTCATCGGTATGTTAGACCGCCATCCATTTGCTTCAAGATACGGCCGTGCTTTGCAGTGCGTACTTGGATGTCGCTCGCCAAGCTGGCATCGTGAGAGTCTTGCACGCTTTGCTCGTTCCGGGTTGCAACCCGATCACGTGGGAAAGATTGTCTTCGGATTCCCTCGATCAAGGGTTGCACTCTCCGCATTGTCCCGGATCTGCGGTCGCGGCCTTGACCGCGCGCTCCTCTCTGTAACTACAGCCCTCACAGATGTAGACATCAGCTTTTAGTGCGAGCGTTGGACCTCCGCACCAAGAACAGGGCAGACCGAATAGCTGCTGGGTGAGACCGAATCCGGGACGCGCGCAGCTCGGGCACAGGCTCCGAAACCGACGGACAAGGTCAACGGTCGCGCGCTTAATGGCTCTCATTCGCGTCGGATTGCGATGGGCGCGCATGTCGGTCTCGACGAAGGCGGTGCCGCAGGTCGTGATCACCGTCTCAATCGCTCTTTGCAGGTCGACCCAATCACCAATGTCCTTGATCAGCGCGCGCCCGGGCACCGGTTGCTGATTGACGCAGCCGCTGACGATCATCCCATGTCCGGGAAAGCTCGCGCGGTCAGCGAAAGCCAACGCGCTGGCGACGTCCGCGACGACGGCGTGGCTGAAGTTCGTTTCCATGCCGGCATGATGGCCGATCAGCTCAATACCGCTGACGCGATCCTCCATCACGACGATCTCGCGCGCGAGCGGTACGCAGGGAATCTGCGGATGCGGCGCAAAGCTGCCCTCGCTCGCGATGGCGACGCGTACGCCTGGCGAGATCTCGAACGCAGCGGTGATCTTGGCGCGAGCGGCATCGAGTTGTGATCCCGTCCTTTCGATGTCGCGGCTGAACGTGCCAAAGCGATCAGTGTCGATGCCGGGCGTCACCCTGACCCGCAATCCGAGCGCGCTCCGCAAGAGCGGCGCAATTACTCGCTCCTTGCCATGCATGGTCGCGAGCGCCGCATCTTCGTCCTCGTATCGTTGCGCGGCATTCACCATGGCTAGAAATACCTCGCATAGACAATCCGATGCGCGGCGGTTCTCTTAGCGACGAAGACCGAAACGGAACAAAGTGCGCTGAATACAGAATATGTCGCGTGACGTAATGATCGCGAGCGCGAGTATCAAAAGTGCCAAGTATCGCATGGGATGTCCTCAGCTCGAAGTCGGTTTCCGCCTCCGCTGCCGAACGACCGAGATCTGTGCCGCGCACGTGCGGCTGAGGTCGTAGGACTCACACGCAAGTGTAACGCACGTGCGTGTCGGCATGAGCGGAGCGTTAGGCGGGCTGACGAAGTTGCCTCACGATGGCGGAGGGGGACCCCGGAAGAATCTGTCCATGCCGGAGTAGCGCAAGCGCCGAGTGGTCGAGTTCCTCGGCTGCTGCGGCTTCCGTGACTTCGAGTGGGATCTTGCCCTGCGTCAGGTGGCTCCAGCCGAGGCAGTCCGGGAGGATCACCACGGTGAAGTCGGCAGTTGGCCACAGCGCAGGCTTAAAAGGCAGATCATCAGCCATGACGGCGATGGATTTGTCGTCGCCGCACCCGAAGATCCAGACCGGGCCTTCGTCGTCGAAGGGGGTTATCTCGATGACCGAATGAGCCCGCACCGCGCGCTGGATTGCCTCGTTGGCACGAGTCGCCGACACAAGCCGGTCGCGCCACGCCAGCCGCTCCCGTTTGGTCTGGCGGAGAGGGATATCGGAGAGGAGAGCGAAAAGCGCGACTTGGACTGGCCTCGAAACGGTGGACACGAAGACACAACGGCCGCACACACTCGAATGCAACTCAGCGGTCAGCACTTGCGCGGCTGAATGCTCGACCAAAACGTCAGTCCGAGGGGCGTCGTGCGCCTTGTGACTGCATCTAAAACTGCCGGGTCGGCGCATGGTTGCTCTCCAGAACGCTCCCGCGAGGCGAGCCCGGCTCTTGTCCGCGTGCGCCGCGCATCTGCCCTCGTGGAAGCGCGACAGCCACTTGTACGCGCTCTTGCGCGAGACGCCGACGAGACGCGAGGCCTCGGCGGCAGACGCGGCATGATCGACCACTAGATCCACCAGACGATGACGTTCAGACACGACACATGTTTCCTTCCGTGGCATGCCGAGAGGATCGGCTGCGGCCGTGCGCCTGTCAGCCATGTGACCGGACAAAAGTGTTACCCATGTGACCGGAACGTACCGGCGAAGCGAAGCGCAGCCGTGGTGGAGGGGGTGCGCCGCCTGACGTCCCCCCACCACCATCGCGAGGCGCGATGGTCCCCCTCCCCCAATGCAGAGCATTGGGGGAGGATGCAGGCGGCCTAACACACGGCACATGCGACCCTGCATCCTCCCCCAGACGTTTCGCGTCTGGGGGGCGGGGGACCGCGGCGTAGCGAAGCGCAGCCGTGGTGGTGGCGGTGCGCCAGACGTCCCCCCGCCCACCATCGCGAGGCGCGATGGTCCCCCTCCCCCAATGCAGAGCATTGGGGGAGGATGCAGGCGGACTAACGCACGGCTGGTCTGACTCGGGCCAACGGACTGCTAGTACTCGGCCCGCGCGAACGAAGATCCCTGCGTCGGCACCCACACGAACGCCCGAAGCGCCGAACTTGCTGCTGCCCTCGCGCTCTCCGTCGTTTCCCGGATCAACTCATCCGCACGGTCCCCACGCACCTAACAGAACGCCGAGGTCAGCCGCACCAACGATGCCGTCACCGTTGAGGTCGCCGATGCCCGAGCCGCCCCAATTTCCTAGGAACTGTCCGAGGTCTGCGGCGTTGACTTCGCCGGACTGGTCGAGATCTGCAGGGCACGGTGGCGTCAAAAGTGTGAACGTGTATGTCCCGAGCGATTCGGGAGTCACGAGCTGGCTCGATTCCTCGGTGATCAGAGAAATCGGTTCGGGCGGAATCGTGAGCGGTCCGAACAACTGGAACACGTTGGCAGAACGCGTTCCCCCGTCATACGGGTGTAGGTCGACAAGTACTTTCTTGAGCCACTGGCCGTCCGACCGCAGCGAGAGGCCCGAGACGCCGACAAACCAGTCCGGCGATGGACCGAGCATTGAGACCAGCGTCACGAGCGGGAACTCGTCATTGATCTCGAACGTGACGACGTGCTCGCCGCAAGCCGCATGGCTGGTGTCGGCTGGGCAGAACCACCACGGCCAGTTGAGCTTGCTCCCGGCGAGGCCAGCGTCGATCTGCGCTTGCACCTCTTGAAGTAACGTAATGGTGGCACCAACTTCGGCCATTTGCACCATGCCCGGGCTCGCCAACGCTCCGACTTGCCAGAAGCCAGTCTGAGCGCTGTGTGTAGCGCCGCCGTGCCACGAGAAATGAGCTTCGGGCGGAAACAGTCCGGGATGGGTCACTTCGCTCCACGTGACATCTACGGTGAGTTGATAGGTGGCGGTGTCTCCAAAAGCGCGCGAGCCGAGGAGCGCCGGTACCACAAGGCTCGTGCAGATCCACGACCGCGAGTGACGACTGAAATGCATTGCGTTCGGGACGACGATGCGCACGTGGTGACTCCTTGCGATCGATGTATTGAGATGAACCGTGGACGACTCGAGCGCGGCGGCTTGGTAGGCCAGCGCGAGTGTACGGCTGTGCGAGCCCGGGGTTTCCGCAACGGTTCATCCAACGTCTCACTCCGACCACGCGCGACTGATTCGCATCCGGCGATGCGATTCGCATTCACGCGGCGTCAAACGGCATGACGCACTCGTTCTCGCTGATAGGGTGAAAGCTCGGCGACGCAGCAATGATGAGTGCGGTGGCGATCCGTGCGGTTGGATAAGTTGCTCGAAATGCTTGGAGCCCGCGGCAATCGTTCCGCGCCGGCTGGCTAGCCAGCTTCACCTCGATAGGGAAGAGGATCCCGGCGCGCTCGAGCACGATGTCGACTTCGGCACCTCCGTGCGAACGCCAGTGGTGCATGGCGGGAGGTGTCGCGAGGGTGGAGGAGAGTTTGCGGATCTCGGCGAATACCGATGACTCGAAGAGAGCGCCACTGTGGGGATGGCCAGCAAGAGCCGTCGGCGAGGAAATCTGCTGAACGGCACAAGCCCGTCCCGTGTCCGCAATGTGCCCCTTTCACTTGCCGGTGACGCGCTTCACGGTGCTGCCGTGATACGGAGCGAGTTCAAACTATCGGTAGGTCGCTGAAAGCATCGAGAGCCCGCGACTCGTGGTCTTCGGAGTGAGTCCGATCTCGCGGCCGAGGTGCGGTGCGTTGATCTCCTGTGCGGTCAACGCCGATGCAAGTTGCACGAAGCGCCGGAACTGCTGCCAGTCGGCGACCTCGCCGATGAGTCGGACGTCGCGCTCGATGTATGTCCTGAGGTATGCCTTGAGGAAGCTCGGAACATGAGCGAGATCAAGCTGATCGGTCATCGGCAGGAAGCCGCGCCAGAGTTGCTCGTGAAGCGTTCGCGCTCGTGGAAGGCGGGTCAGCGGTGCCGACATGAACGCCGCCAGATCCGCGAGATACCGCGCAAACCAGTTGCGCTCGGCAGCGATGCCAGCGTGCTCTGCATCGACCACTTCCCAGGCTATGGGCTCCGCGCTGAGCTCCGCGAGGGAGAAGCCCTCGAGGTCAACAAAAACGGCGCGTCCGGCGAGTGACTCTGATGCTGTCCGCAACACCGACCATTGCCGTGAACCGGTGAGGATGTATTGCCCGGGCTTTGATGGCCCGCCCGATTGCAGGCCGCCCGACTGCCCCGCAGCCTCGTCGACGCGCCGCTTGATCGCTGGCGTTAGTTCCGGCGCAAACTGGATTTCATCGAGAATGAGTGGCGCTGGGTGCGCGTCGAGAAATAGGTCGGCGTCGCGCCGTGCGCCGCCAAGGTCTGTCACTGGGTCAAGAACGACCGTTCGCCATCCGCGGGTCGGCGGGAAAGAGGCGCTGGATGAGCGTGCTCTTGCCGACCTGCCGGGCCCCCGATACGGCCACGACGGGGAAGGCAGATCGGCGATGTGCCGACGAACTACAACGCGAAGGTCTCGATCTTCCTCGGCGATGGGGTCATGCGCCCCTCAACATGGGACGGCTGGAGGGGCTGACTTCGATCAGATCGCGGCCCAGAGCTGGCAAGGAAAACGCGCCGTCGCGCCCTGCAACACGCTCCGTCAGCTCGCGCCTCACTCGGCTCGCGACGCGCCCGTTCGTCCAGCGACGAGCCGCGCGCCTACGAGCAGTGCCGAGGCCGCGTCGCTCGCGAACGCGTCGGCACCGACAACTTGCCACAGGTCGCTGACGAATCGGAACGGTCCGCCTCCGACCAGGATGGGGGTCGATCCAGCAGTCGGGTGGTTCCGCACATTCGCGATGAGATCGGCGACGGCACGGACGGAGAGAGAGGTACCTGCGCTGACGGCAAGAAGATCGAACGCTGGTTGGCCATGGGCGTCGAGCAGCGACGCGACGAGTTCCTCACTCGGCATGTTGGCGCCGAGGTACTCGGCATGCCAACCGTCCATCTCGAACAGGTCGGCGACCATCCGGATGCCGACATCATGCAGGTCACCACCGACCGCAGCGGCGAGCACACGCCTGCCATTCGACATCTTTGGTTTCAGGCGCGCTCTGAGTTGCGACATCACCATGTGCGTCGCAGCGGTGCAGTAGTGCTCGTCGGCAACAGATGCCTCCTGGAGGTGCCACATGCGGCCGATCTCTGCCAGTGCGGGTGCGAGCACCGACTCGTACAACTCGGCGAGTGATTTCCCTTCTCGCTGCGCTTCAAAAATGACATTCGCCGCAGCGAGTTGGTCGCGCTGAAGAAGTTGAAGGAGATAGACGCGCGCGAGGCTTGCGTTAGGTCGGGACGAACAGATCGCACTCTCGGGAAGCGCGTGCGTTTGGCCTAACAGCGTCAGGGCCTCATCAATCAGCGTGAGTGCTGGCTTCGCGACTGAAGCTGGCAGATCTTGAGCGACCACCTCACGCAAGCACTCAACTGCAGCGTGCAGGTCTTTCTCTCTCACCTCGCGGGCGACGAATCCGGTACGCGACCAGCGGGCGTGATGGAGAAAGAGTGCGGGGCACCCGGCGGCGAGTGCCTCGGCGAGGTGCTGAATGAGCACGCGCACTTCGCTCGTCCACAGGCGTCGGCCGTCGGCGCCGTAGCGCTGATCCATCGTCGGATCGCGGGTCCAGAGCAGGTCGATAGTCCACTCGCCGACGGCATTCGTCACGGCGTCGAGCGATTCGGCAATCTGGCGATCCTCAGCGTTCATCAGTGCTCATTACGGTTCATGGAGAGTCTTTCCCCGGGGCGGAAGTTCGGGCTGCCGCACGAACCGGATTCAGAATACGACAGAGCGGGGGGGCTCACACGCTCGGGGGTCGCACGAGGGCGAGTCAGGCGACTGAAGCGATGCTCAACTCCGCCATGCTGCCCGCCGGTCGCCCCGTAATTCGGGCGTGTCTGAGCAGGTATTTCATGATGACGATCATGACCGTGGCGTGCGACCACGTCAGTGGGCTGACCGAAATCGGCCCTCCCGTGTACGGATCGAACTGCTCCGCGAGAACTCCCGAGGGGAAGGCCCGTGCCGCCGTCCATTCGATGTACGGCAGCGCTTCCCGGAGTTCCGCCTCGTCGCTCGCCCGCTCAATGAGCCACTGGGCGTACCACAGCGTGCAAATTGCCCATGGATTGCCGGGCACGTCGCCGACATTTTTCTTTTCCACCTGGTGGTAGTAGTCGAGTTCGTATCGCGCGACTCCACCCACCTCGGTCCGCACCCACAGCCGCTCGCGCACTTGGTGCATGTGGCTTGTGACCTTGGGATCGTTCGCTGCCAACGCACCAAACGCGAAGAGCGCGAACGCCGAGGCATCGAGCGTCATGTCGAGTCGGTACGACCCATCGGGCTCGGGCGTGGCGGTCCGCGCGAAACGACGCTGGTCGGGGTCCCACATGTGACGCACCATCGCACCGCGCATGCGATCGGCACCTTCATTGAACTCCGCAGCACGATCAAACGCGCCCATGTCGTGCGCGAACGCTGCTGCGCTTTTCAGTGCGCCGATCGTCGCCGCGACGGTAAACAGGTGGACGCCGCGCCGTTCCTCCCACAGGTCCCATGACGGCAATGGCAATCCGTTGTGGTCGCGATAGCGCAGCATCCAGTTCGCTGGTTCGACAACGAGCGTGTTGTAGAGATTCTTAATGAACTCGACATCGCGGAACACTTGGAAATGTTTGCGCAGCGCCCAGACAACGAGAGCCGTCTCGTCTTGTTGAATCGGCAGCACCTTCTGGCCGTCGAGCATCCACGGATGCCAACTCGAGGCCAGCGTTCCCGACGCGTGATACTTGTGCAGGAAGTAGCCGTCCTTCCCAATGACCTTCTCGCAGAACCGAAAGAAGTTTCGCGAGAGCTCACTATGGCCACCTAACACCAGCGCGTACGCGACCAGCGCGCCGTCGCGCGGCCACATGTACGAATAAGTGTCGCCAGCAAAGTGTGTGATATCGTGATCGTTGGCAGCGATGATCGCGCCGCCGTTGTCGATCTGGGTTCTGAGGATGAGTTGACTACGCACGTAGAGATCACGCAAGCGTTCAGGCAACGCCGTGAAATCCACGGGTTCCTTGCACGCCCAAAGGCGCCAATACGCGTCGGTGCGATCGATCATGCGCTGCGGCGTCTTCTCGCGCACCTTCTCGTTCAGAGCCTTGACCGCCGCGTAGTCGTGGCCCGCAGCGATCCAGTAGTAGCAGCACGCATTGCCCCACGGCGCGACGTTGACGTTCAAGCCGACGGTCGAATCGACTGAACCCTGTGCGATCGCGTTCCGTGAGAGCAGTCCGTCTTCCGCATCACGCCACGTGCCCTCGGCTTCGCCAATCCGCTTCTGACCAGTCGCCCAGTGCTCGAGTCCGAATCGCCGCGCGTCGGAACCGTTGATCAGGAAGTACGCCTGATCTTTGTAGTGGATGAGCCCGCCCGTCGAAGGGTCGTAGTTCACCGTGTCACCGACGGGTGATTCTTGCACCGAGATATCGTGGTGGAAGAAGAGGCGCACGTCGCGCGGCCGACCGAGCAGGTCTGACACTTGGACCTTGCGTAGAAAGACCGGACTCCAGTAGTCGACAGCGTCGTTGCAGACGAGTTCGATGCCGAACGCCTCGTGGCGAAGGCGCACCTCGGTGACGAGCGTGTCGGCCTTGTAGCGGAGTTCGCGAGTCCAGCCGGCGTCGTCGACCCACGCGAATTGGCCGTCGACCCACACGCCGAAGCGCTGCTGGTGACCGCAGGTGTGATTCGGCATGCCGATGCGCGGCCAATAGATATCGCGCATGCGGTAGAGATCGTCGAACGCGACGAGCATCTCGCCGTTGCCAACAGGTATGTTGCGAGGCATAGGGTCAACTCCGGAGCGAGCGTCGCCCGTCAACGACCGAGTGCATTCACGCGGTCGCGCACCGCGCCGATCGACCGGACCCGCACCCCGAAGTGCTCACCGACCTTGACAGCCGTTCCGGTGCCCACGACCCGATCGTTGACGAGAATCTCAAGGTCGTCATCGATCCGCTTGGGCAGCTCAATGATCGCTCCGTGCCGGATTCCGATGACTTCTGACATCGGCATCGGCCGTTCCGCGATCTGAACGATCACCGGGACCTCGAGACGCAGGATCGAGTTGACATCAGCTGGCATCAAGCGGATATCGGTCCGCGCGGGGTTGTGAAATCAGCGCGGCGCTCAGAGAAAGAGAATCAAGAAGCGTGGGAGGGCCCCCGGCTTTCGTGCGCCACCGCTCGCGGTTCGATCTCGATTCCTGCCACCGACCTCCATTCGCGCATCGGCTATTCGGGTCATCCGATCGGACCGATGAGCGTCGCGCACGGAATCTTTCAGCCGACGTCGTCTGATTCGGCAATGGTCGTCGGCGCGTATTTGAACGATTGCGAGAGCGGCAGCGCTCGTCATCGCGGATTCGTTCTCGACTTCAGCTCGACCTCACTCGCATATCGCCTCATGCCCAGCTCGACCATCGGACGGTCAATGACCTTTGACATATCGACTGATCCCGATCCAGACGGATCGCTCATGGCAGCGGGGTTCCAACTGGGATCCGCGCCGCCGCCTCAAAATCCGTGCAGCAGCACATTCGACACCGTCCTCTGTAACCACGAGGGCGCGTTTGCCGTCCAGTGGATTCCGCCTTGATCTGGAACCATCACCTTATGGAAAAGCGATCGTCTGGTGCGGCTACGCGGATTCATGGCAGGGCTCCGAGCTCACGCCGATGGTCCGTTGGGACGGTCTTGACGATTCCATTTCGCCTCCGGCCGAGCACCACTACGGGCTACCGCAAGACTGGCTCATCACGTTTGTTCACGATGTGAACCGATTCGGCCAGATGGTGGTGACGCTCACCATCGTCGTGGATCCCCCTGCGTCAGATCCGCTCTTGATCGAGTACCCCTGCGTCGTGACGCTCGCCGCAGATGTGAACGGCGATCTCGTCGTCAACGCTGCGGATCTTGGACTTGTTCTCGGCCATTGGTGGACCACCGGCATGCCCGGCCAGCCCGATCTCACCTTTGACTTAGATGGTGACGGACAAGTCGCGGGCGGCGACTAACCGTTCGTACAGGGTGCGTGGTCCGGATCGGACCCGTGTGACCTTCACAAGTATTTTCCGTGCTTGGGCTTGATGGAATCGAATCAGTCGTCGTCGGCCGAGGCGGAGAATGAATCGCTGACCCTCGCCGAAGCGCTCTTGTTCTTCGGCTGGTCGGATGATCAGGAATTCGCTGCGTGGGGTGCCACTGCGAGTGAGGAAGACCTCAGCGCCGTCGCGATGGCGCTCCTCAAGATGACGGGGATGAACCCATGAGTACAAACTCGACACTTCATCGTTGTCTTAGTCCAGCACTTACCGTGATGATCGTTGCGACCTCCGCCTCGGGATCAGTTCAGATCTTCAGCGCGTACTCGGACTGGTCGGCGGCGGCGCCGGGGGACGATCAAAAGCTCGACTTTGTGTTTGGTGGCGGCCTCCAAGGGCTTTCCGGGCAGTACGCCCAATTCGGTGTGCACTTTGAGCTTGGAACTGCGATTGCGGCTGGATGGCCAACTCCGTCGGACGGCTGGGGCTTCATCTCCACGTTCGAATCGAACGGAATCGTTCCCGTTCACCTCGACCTTGAGCAGCACGCGTTCGCCGTCGATTTCATCAACGCGACACAACTCACCTTCTAGCTCGGCGATGCGTTGGTCTACCAGTCGATGCCGTTCTTCACATTGAATCCGCCGAAGTTCCGCGGCTTTGTGCTTGACGACGCGTTTGACAAGGTGGTGATCTCAACAGGTGGGCTCGGCAACAGTCTGGCGATCGACAACCTCTACATTGGAACGTCGGTTCCTGCGCCAGCGGTGCTGACTGCCTTGTTTGCCGCACTGTTCGACGCGAGGCACCGACGGCGATCTTGAGCATCGAGAGTTTCGCGCGTTACCGCGCGACGGTGAGCGGGGCGGAACTCAGCGCGGTGGCGCTTCTGGCGCGGACCTAAGGCCACACCGTATCGGTCGCTGCTGAGAGCAGGGCGTGTCGGGTGGTCGCGGGTGGACTGTGGCCGACGAACACGGTCACGCACGTTGGCCAGCACCGGAGTTCGAGCTTGCCTTCAACGCGATCTTTTTCGTGTGGGCGATCGTTGCGACGCGGCACCGCTGGCAGCGCGAGCAGCGCTTTCACGTCTATCTCGTTGCGTACGGAGTCTTTCGTTTTTCACACGAGTTCATGCGCAATGATCCGAGATGGATTAGCGCGTTCGGTGGTTATCACGTGATCGCGGCGGGGTTGGTTACGTTGGGGGTGTGGGGGTGTGTGCGGAGACGGCGAGCTGTTAGTTACTTCAGATCCTCAACCGACGCTCTCAGAAGAGATCCTTTGAACCATCCGCAGATTTCGCAGATTCAAAGCGAGAGGCACTGTTGGGCGCGCAGTTCAATCACTCTGCCCTAATCTGCGAAAGCTGTGAAATCTGCGGATGGCCTTTCAGCCACTCGCTCGACGCGTATGCGTTTTGCAGGGTTTGTCCGGTGTGTCTTTCATTGATGGCGACGGCGTTGTCGGGCCGTTCGATCTTGGGGCGATGTTGGGGGCGTGGACGGCGCGCTAGCGAATGGCCGAATTCGGCGCATTTCGCACCCCCCCCACCATCGCGAGACGCGATGGTCCCCCTCCCCCAACGAAACGTTGGGGGAGGATGCGGTGGCGCCGGTTGCGTGTTGAAGGGTCTGTCTGGTGTGTTTCTGGTGTGTCTCGCATCGCGAGAGCCAGCGACACGTCGTTCGGATGCCTCTCGCTACGAGATGGAGATCCTTGCCACCCTCAACGTTTGATGAGTCGACGCTGGTTTTCCGTAGGCAACTGAAAAGCGGAGGCGAACGTCGTGCGTCCGCGTGCTGCCGACAGTTCGGGCGGCGAATCCGTATTCTTCCGAACCATGAGCGTTTTACGAGCTGAGCCCGTTCCGGTTGTGTCGCGCATCGCCGCACTCGATGTGATTCGCGGCATCGCGCTCTTGGGGATTCTCGTCGTCAACATGGCATTTTTTGGTGGCCCGCTCGGCGACGCGCTCAATCCGCAGCACATGGCGGAGGAGTCGCCACCGAATCAGGTCGCTTGGGCTATTGAGACGGTCTTCTTCCAAGGCAAGTTCATTTCGCTCTTCTCGCTTCTCTTCGGAGCTGGCCTCGCGCTTCAGATGGCACGAGCGGATGCCGTCGCGAGCGGCGCTCGCGCTACGGGCATTCGCGCTCGCTCGACCGCCGCGCTCATTCTGCGACGCCTCGGAATACTCGCATCCGTCGGGCTGTTTCACGCGGGGTTCATCTGGTACGGCGACATTCTCTTTTTCTACGGAGTGCTCGGCACGCTGCTCATCCCAGCTCGGCACCTCTCAGCGCGCGTACTTCGCGTGCTGGGTCTCGCACTCGCCGTCCTTTCCGTGACGTGCGTCGGCGGGTTTGGTGCGATGCAGACATGGTCGGCGGCGATGCAACGGAATGCGACGCCAAACGCGGTAGTCGCAGCGCAGCCGACCACGCCAGCGACGACCGAAGCTGACGCGTTTCTCGAACCAATGGAACGCTCTGCGGACGCAGCGCCGCCGAGCGAGAGCGATGTCGAGCCGAGCGACACACGGCGCGAGCTTCCGTTTCGCGCGCTCGATCTCTTGGTGAGTTCCCCGGAGGGACCGTTCGGTCCCGAGTGGGCGGCGATGGAGCGCGAGGTCTACCGCGACGGACCGTGGATCGAGGTCGCTGCGCTCCGTGTGCTCTCGTGGGCGTTCATTCTGCCCGTGATGATCTTGGTGTACTCGCCGCACATCGTCGCGCTCTTTCTTCTTGGCATGGCAGCGAGCAAACTTGGGTGGCTCAAGCGCGAGGCAGCGACGGTGCAGCGTCGCGCGGCGCTCATCGGGTTGTCGCTCGGCGTCAGCATCAATGCGCTAGCGGCGTACATCATGTGGTCATCGAACTTTCAGCAAGCCAACCCAGCGTTCGCGCTCGCGGCCGTGCTTCTCGAACTGGGTTCGTACGTACTCGCGATTGGCTATGCGGGCCTGTTCGCCCGGCTCGCCTATTCAGGCAGTTGTGCGACGCTGTTCCGCCTGCTGGCGAACACTGGTCGCATGGCGTTCACGGTGTATCTGGCCCAGAGTGTGTTGATGACTGGACTCATGTACCACTGGGGACTGGGCATGTTCGGAGCGTTCGAGCGCTCGGAACTCCTCGGGATTGCGGTGATCACGTGGCTCGCACTCGTTGCGTTCGCAAACGTCTGGCTCGCGATGTTCCGAATCGGACCGCTCGAGTGGTTGTGGCGCATGGGCACGTATCTCGAAGTGCCGCCACTTCTCAGGCGCGCGAACAGGCCAGCCGACGCACGTTCGACGTAGCGTGCTGCGTCAGGTAAACCGCTTGAAGATCAAACTCACGTTGTGGCCGCCGAACCCAAACGTGTTGTTAATCCCGTACTCAACTTGGCGTTCTTTCGCGTGATTCGCGACGAAGTCGAGGTCGAATCCTTCATCGGGCTGATCAAGGTTCATCGTCGGAGGCAGGATGCCTTCGCGCAGCGCCATGATCGTTGCGACGCTCTCGATGCCACCCGCCGCGCCGAGGCAGTGACCTGTCATCGACTTCGTCGAACTCATCGCGAGTTGACCGCTCGACGCCTTCGCGCGGTCACCGAAGAGACGCTTGACAGCCACGACTTCGGCTGCATCGCCTAACGGTGTCGATGTGCCATGCGCGTTGATGTAGCCAACTTGCTCAAGGTTGATCTCGGCGTCGCGCATCGCCGACTGCATGGCGCGGAACGCTCCGGCGCCGCGCTCGTCCGGTGCTGCAATATGGAATGCGTCGCCCGACGAACCGAATCCGACGACCTCGGCGTAAATCGTCGCGCCGCGAGCTTTCGCGTGCTCCAACTCTTCGAGGACGACGACCGCAGCACCTTCGGCGAGTACGAAGCCGTCACGGTCTTTGTCGAATGGTCGCGACGCCCGCTCGGGAGCGTCGTTGCGCGTCGACAGGGCCTTCATCGCGGCGAAGCTGCCCAGGCAGAGTGGTCCGACGGCCGCTTCACTGCCGCCCGCGAGGATTACTTCGGCGTCGCCGCGCTGAATGAAGTGAAACGCGTGGCCGATGGCGTGACCTGATGTCGCGCACGCCGTGGCGGTTGCGCTATTCACGCCCTTCAGGTTGTGGCGAATCGAGACGTTGCCAGCGCAGGCATTCACCATGAGTCGCGGCACTGTGAAGGGCGAAATGCGCCCGGGGCCGGTCTTCATGAGTTTCGTATGGCCTTCCTCAATCGTGAGGATGCCACCAATGCCGCTGCCGATCACCACGCCGTGGCGATAGGGATCGCCAGCATGGAAGTCGATCCCGCAATCTTTCACTGCGTCTTCGGCGGCGCCCATGCCGAGCAGGCAGAAACGATCCATCCGTCGCTGCTCGCGGACGTCGACGAATGAGCACTCCCAGTCGCGCACTTCGCCAGCGAATCGAACAGTCCAATCGGGCGACTGCTCGAAGGCCTTGATCGTCGCAATGCCAGAGCGGCCGACCTTCATCGACGCCCATGTAGCTTTAGCGCTGTGTCCGATGTCGGTCACAGCACCGAGGCCAGTGACGACCACGCGGCGGAGGTGCAAGGTCCTCATGGGGACGCAATTCGCTGACCGCTCGTCAGCTCGCTGCCTTGTTCAAGTTGGCCTTGATGAAATCGATCGCTTGACCGACCGTGTGAATTTTCTCGGCTTGATCGTCGGGAATCGACGTATCGAACTCGTCCTCAAACTCCATGACCAGTTCGACGGTGTCGAGGCTGTCGGCGTTGAGGTCGTTGGTGAAGCTCGTCTCGCGAGTGATCTCACCCCGGTCGACGCCCATTTGCTCGGCGACGATGTCGATCACCTTGGCTTCGATCTCAGCTTCAGTCACGGCTGGTTCTCCGGATTCATCGCGGACCTGACCGGTCCGAAGGGTCCCGTCCTTTTCCCCCCAAAGCCTCGCCATGACCTAGGCAAGACCTTGGCAGACAGGGAACACTGGACGGATCAAGAAGAGAGAAAATAGGCGGACCGATACGTTCCAGTCCGGCGAAACACGGCTCGGGCCACCGAGTCCACGATCGCGGCAGGGAGAATATCGCGGAAGAGGTCCAGCCGCAATTGACGGTCCGCTCCCATGCCCCGTTCACATCGCCAGCCCGCCATCGACGGCGATGACTTGGCCCGTCAGATAGCCAGCACCGTCGCTGGTCATGTAGCTGACCGCTTCGGCGATGTCGTCGCCCTGTCCAACGCGACGGGCGGGAATCTTCGGAATGATCTGCTCCGCGATGACCGACGCCAAGGAAGCCGTCATGTCGGTTTCGATGAAACCCGGAGCGACGACGTTCGCCGTGATGCCTTTTGCACCGAGTTCCTTCGCTATCGACTTCGTCAGACCGATGAGCCCGCTCTTCGCCGCGCTGTAGTTCGCCTGACCGGCGTTTCCGGTGATGCCGGAGACACTGCCGACGTTGACGATGCGACCGAATTTCTGGCGCATCATCGGTCGCGCGGCGGCACGGCAGGCGACGAACGCCGACTTCAGATTCACGTTGATCACGAGATCGAAGTCTTCGTCCGACATGCGCAGGATCAGGCCGTCCTTCGTGATTCCGGCGTTGTTCACTAGGATGTCGAGACGGCCGTGTTTCTCCGCGACACCCTCGATGAGCGCCGTCAGCGCCGCCGAGTCGCCCACATCACAGGCATGGATCTCGATCGATCCACCCGCGGCGTCGATCGCCGCCTTGGTATCGGCGAGCGCTTCGACGGAACGGGCCACGCCAACGACGTGACGACCGTCCTTAGCGAGTCGAGTAGCGATAGCGCGGCCGATTCCGCGACTGGCACCGGTGACGATGGCGACGCGGCGATCGGTTGACATATGAGGGGAATCGACGCGCGTCACCAAGTAGGAACAGAAAGCGAGCCACCCGGACTGAATCCCGGGCGCGCTGGCTTGATCGGAGTGCCAGGAGTTCGCTTGCCCGGTGATCCCGGCTGCCCACTCGGAGCGGGGGCCGATGGTCCGGCGGGAGCCATGCCTGCGGGCGCATCGCTGCCGTCATCCTTCGCGGCCACGTTCGTCTTCGGGATGTTCGGGTTCTCGTCAGGCTTGCTCGCGAGTTCCTGGTCCTTCTGGAGCAGCGCAAACCAAGCAGCGATCCAGTCGTCGCCCGAAAGCTGATTCATGATTCCGGGCGGCGTTGCCACAGCTTCGAACTCGGCGCCGGTCGGCGAGATCTGGTAGGACCAGAGCTGCGGTTCGAAGTTGTCGCCGACTCGATACACAGCGAGGACGCAGGGTCGGCTGGGGGTTTCGGGCGAGCGTCCAGCCCGAACGTCGACCTTCGTGATCTTCTTCGTCGTTGAATCCCACGCGCCACTCTTCACGAGATTGTCGAGTTCGTACTGGTCTGTTGAAGCGAGCATGGGTTGCAGGCGCGAGCTGTCGCCACGAGCAAAGGCGTCGAAGAAGGTCAGAATCGCGGCGCGATCGGCGTCGAGAATCGACGACGGTGCCCGTTCCTCTGGCCAACTCACTCGCGGGTCGATGTTCAGCTTCGCCATCAGCTCGGCGATCGAAGTCACTTTCGGTGGCGGAGGTGGTGGGGGCGGCGCTTGAACGATCGGCTTCGGCGGCGGTGGCGGCTCGTCACCGCAACCGGTCATTGCAGTAGCCAAAAGGCCTGCGGCCACGATTCCAACGCCAGTCACGCGCCAACCGTTACGAAACGATGGGATGGCTCGAGCACTCTGCAACGGCGAGAAGTCAGTTCGCTTGGTCATTCGTGGTTACCTCGCAGGCGCGATCGATGCGCCTCATGAGCCCCTTCAGCACTGAGCCGGGGGCGACCTCTAGAAAAGCGGGAGAGACACTTGGGGCGTTCGGCGTAGAACTCCCGCGACTTTTCATGGTCGCCAGAAGATCGGAGCACGACTGCGCCCATCGTACCGGACAAACCAGTTGATCCACCAGCAGCTTCCGAACGGAATCACTATCGGTTTTCGAGCCTGACCTCGCGTGGGGTCTCGCGGTGACGTTCGACCAGACATCGGCTTGGAGCGGCTGCAACTCGACCTGTTCGAGCGCCTTGGCCAGCCCTTCCGCCGCTGGAGCCATGAGCGGGCTGTGAAAAGCCCCAGCGACTTGGAGTTGCGTGGCTCGCAGCCCCAGCGCCGAGGCGGCTTCGACCGCCCGTTGGCACGCCGCCCCATGACCAGAGAGGACGATCTGTCCCGGCGCATTGAAATTTGCCGCAACCAGAACGTCGCCCTGGGCCGCCGCGTCGCAGACGGCTTGGGCCTGAGCCTCATCGCCCCCGATCAGCGCGACCATCGAACCCTTTGACGCTTCCGCAGCCTCTTGCATGAGCCGACCGCGTAACGCTACGAGGCGAAGTCCGTCATCAAAGCTGAGAGCCCCGGCGAGGTGGAGGGCTGTGTATTCGCCGAGGGAAAGTCCCGCCGCGGCTATCACTGCGAGGTCGGGGCTTCGAGCCGCCAGTGCTCGGAAACAAGCAACGCCGCAGGTGTAGAGCGCGGGCTGGCTGACGTCCGTTCGATTGAGAAGTTCCGCTGGGCCCTCGAAGGCGAGTTGGCTGAGCGCCGCGCCGCCGGGAAGCGTATTGCCGAGGACTCGATCAGCAGCGGCGAAGACTTCAGCCGCTCTCGGCGAGTAAGCGGCCCACGACTTGCCCATGCCGACGGCTTGCGCGCCTTGGCCTGGACAAAAAACGACAGCGTCACGGTGCGTAGGTGATGGCATTGGAGAGAGGCGATCAGCG
>JAWXCC010000016.1:0-8112 GCA_034440475.1 Phycisphaerae bacterium
CGGTCCAGCGGTCTTGATGTGATTTCATGCCGCGAGTGTGGCGGCGGGGAAATCAGGATGGAAGATGGCTTTGGTGGAGCGGACACGTAACGGATGCGTGGGAGAGTCTCAAAGAACCAACCAAATGACTTCGCTGCACGAGGGCGTGCCCGCAGATGTCCGCCGCATAGCTCTCGACGGCGGAGGCTGCGCAGTATTTTGTCGCCTTGCCGTTCATCGATAGCGGCACCGACGCCCACCACGGGGTGCATGCGGAACGCTTCTGACGCAGTCTGCGCTCGTTGGCTGGGCGTAAGTACCATCCCCCCCCTCCGCTACCCGCAAGTAGAGAATCCGAGAAGGACGAATATCGAGTTCAAGCCGGAACTGACGGCTCCCCAGCCTCGCTCATTTCACTACATCTGCGACTGCCTGCTTCCGCTTTAGTTGGAGCACCCGCACGTCTGGGTCAACAACGATCTTGGTGGGTTCGAACGGGGTCACGATCTCGGCCGGTGCCGATTCGCCAGCAGCTAGCGAAATCGTGGTTCGGCGATCGTCGTAACGGTCTGCTTCGGCCGCATCTTTCTTCCAACGATCCTTCCCATTGGTCGCGGCGACTTCGATCGCCACCCGGCCGGTTCCCTTGTTGCTTACCACGCAACTCGTCGTGAACTCACCGTCAACGCCCACCGTTTTCGCATGCTCGATCGCAAACTCGGGCACCACGACGCTTAAAAACCACTGGCGAGTGAATTCGTCGTAGGCAACAAGATCCTTTGCGTGCTCGCGCATGAGTTCGACGAAGTCTTGCAGTAATGGATAGTCGGGCCCGTCCTTGTAGGTCACGATGAAATCGCGCAGACCTTCATCGAACGATGGTTGCCCCATCATGTCCATCATCATCGTGAAGACCCAACCACCCTTGTCGTAAGTGATGGTCGTATCTCCCGGACGCTCGCCGTCGACCTCGACCATCGCGCGTTCGTCGTCGGGGCGCCGCGCGTTCGCGTACGAGTCCTCGATCTTGCGCAGGAACGCCTGCCGCCCTCGCTCACCGCGCAACTGGCCGAAGAGGCGCGCCGTGGAGTAGTGCGCCATCCCCTCGGAAAGGATGTTGCCGCCTGGGCCGTCACCCGGCATCAAAATGTTGCCCCACCACTGATGCGCTGCTTCATGCGCGGTGATGAGGAATGGTGCGTCTTCTTCTTCCGAGGCCAGCGAAAGGAAACCTATCGCCTCACTGAACACGATGTTTGTGCCAAATCCTTGGGCGTAGCTTGCAAGCCCGGGAAATTCGGTGAGGCGAAGATCTCTCCACGGATATGGATGAAACCACTCGGAGTAATATTTGCGAGCGCCGTCGAGCGCCTCGGACATCGTCCGAACGTTGCGGTCATGCGCTGGCAAGTGCCAGATGCTCGTCGTTTCGCCTTTGTGCTCGTCCCACTTACCCGCAACGACGTTGAAGAAGCGAATCGGGTGATCGGTCTCCCACGTCATGGTGTGACGATCGGGTCCGCTCTCGGCTGGCTCGTCAGAGACTAGGACTCCCGGGCAGTTGGCGCGGTACTCAACCGGCAGCGTCACTTTCGCGCGCACGTTCGTCTGTGCGCCGTATCCAAAGGCTGGACGCGTTCGCTTCTGCCACTCTTCGCGAGCTGGCACCTTTGCTTCCGGGCGGTCCTCCGCTTCGAGCCCGGTGCCATCTTGAAATCCGACCAGTGGCAAAAAGCTGGGCGAAAAGCTATTCAGTACGACGCCCGAAGGCAGGATGAACTCACTGGCACCACTCGCGTTTCGGCTGACCCCTGACGGGAATCGACCGTGATAGCTGAAGCCCACGCGGATGGTTTCGTCTTTCGCGAGTTTCTGCTTCGGCGTGAACACCCACAAGCCAGCGCTGTTGTAGATCGGATGCTCGCGCTTCGTTGTCTCGGGGTCGCCTTTCTTCGCGGTAGCGCCGTCGAACGTCCAGACGAGGTCGTCGAACTCGCCTGGCGTGAGCGCGAAGCGATCGAGCGGCGCGTCTTCGGCGTTCCTCAAAAGATAGGCCCCTTCGACGCGAAACGTGCTCGCGCTCGGATCGAGTTCGAGATCGAGCGTGAGTTCGTCGACAAATGGCTGACGCAGATCGCGCCACGTGTTCACGTTCTTCCGCCAGTAGTCCTTCAGCACTCGACGTTGCGGACCACCGCCCGGGCCAGCGCGGACCAAGACCGCGAGCGTGATGCCTAACACAACGGGCACCACGATGAATGGCAGCACTGGAAGCGCTGCCTTCAGCAGCGGCAATGGACGTCGCCGCCCCGTCGCACCCTGCGGATCGCCTACACGTCGAGGCAGAACGCGCACCGCGATCGCGAACAGCGCGACGGCGGCGGAGATCCACAGCAGGCGATTAAGCACTATCGCTGTTCGGTCGAGTTCAAACGCGCCAAAGTCCGTCCAGCGGACACCGTTCCACAAGTGCCAGTTGAACGTCCAAGTCACCCAACCACGCGTGAACGCCCAACCGGTCAACATGAGAACGCCCAAACCCAGCCCATAGACCGCGAACCGGTTACGTGTGAGCGCCCATGCCAGCGCGATGAAGCCCAGAGTCAACAAAATCGTCGGCAAGAGCATGCACGACCAGACGAGCAGGAACGGAACCGGTGAAGGCGCGATCCACGCGCCGCTTCGAATCCCTTGCACCAAGAAAGAAATGCACACGCCGAGATACACACCGCCAAGCACGGCGATCAAAACAACCGCGCAATTCGCGACAAGTCGTCCCGCGACGATGGCACCGAGTCGCGATCCAGAACTCCCGACGATCGCCGTGGTGCGAGCCTTCTCGTCGCGCGCCAGCGATTCGGTCGCGTAGAATAGCACCAAGAGGATCGAGAGTAGCGTGACGGTGTTGAAGGTCGATGCGGCCATTCCACCCGGCGTGAGGAGAAGCGGCGTGTCGAACGCGCCGGGCACCGCGATCGCCGAACCAACAACCTGCAACACAATGAGCGGAACGAACAGTATGAGGCCCGGCGCGCGACGCAGCTCGCGCACTTCCGCTGAAAGCGCGGCGCGAGCGCTGGCGAACGCGCTTGGCGCCGACTGCACCGATACCGGCATGACCGGTCCGATCTCGCGATCGAGTTCTTTGCGGGCGGCGCGTCGTGCGACGTCATCGCCATCAGCCGCAGCGATCGCAGTCTGCATAGCGACGGGTGCCACGCGGTGCGATCCGCGGAGTCGGAGCGATTCGCGCCACGCCGCCACACCCACCGCGCCGAACCCAAGGACGAGCAGTGCGACGCGATTCGCGAGCATCATGCCATCGAGCGCGATTGAGGTCGTGTTGTAATACGCGGCACCACGATCGACCTTGAGGTACGTCTCGGTGAGCCAGCGCACTCCGGTCGGGTCGACGGCTTGTAGTGCGCGATTCGCCCACTGCGGGAGCCATTCTGGCGAGAAGTTCCATACGAAGAACACACAGCCGAGCAGGGTGGTGACAGGCAGCAAGAAGACGAGCACCGATTGACGCGAAATCGAGCCGAGCGCGAAGCTCACGCCGCCGAAGAACACGATCGGAACCCCGAGGAATACAAGCGTCGGCCAGAGGTAATCGCCGAGTACGAACGCGCCGCGGACTTTCTCTGGTTCGTCTACCGGATAGAGCTGCATGAACAGCATGAGAAGTGCGAGCTGCACCGCGGCGATCACGAAATACGCAGCGAGCTGCCCAAGGAATCGCCCCCACATGTATTCGCGCGGAGACAGCTGCGTCGAGTGCAGCAGCGCGCCGACGCGAGCGTTGTCGTCTTCGATCACCGACATGCCAAACGCGATCGCAATGAAGAACACGTAGAACAACGAGAACATCAACATCTGGGTGAACGCAATGTTGAACATCGAATTGACGTGCGGACGCTCAGCACCGACGGAGGTTCCGCCAGAGGAGATCGTCACACCACCAGCGATGAAGCCCCACGCGAGGAAGGCCAAGATGACGAGCAGCACCCACGTCGAGACACGGCGCCACGCGGTACGGAACTCATGCGTCGCGACGGTCGTCGTCCGACCGAACGATTCAGTCAAGCCGCACCTCCCGACATCGACGCACTGTTCGCGGCGGCATCTGCTTCGTCCATCACACCGAAATACACGTCCTCAAGCGTGGGCGGGACCGAGCGAAATCCGTGCGGCACGCTTGTGCCGTTGCCGACCGCTTGACCGTGCAAATCGCCTTGAATTCGCACGCGGAAGTCGCTGCCTTCCATCAATACCGCTTGCGTCACGCGATGCGCTGACCGCACGGACGCGAGCCCGTCCGGCGCAACGACACCCTCGAACACGCGTCCCTCGAGTCGTTGACGCGCCTGCGCTGTCGCGCCGCTCGCAACGCAGCGACCGCTGCGAATAATCGCGAAGCGTGGACAAAGCGTTGCAATGTCTTCCACGATGTGGGTCGAAAGCAAGACGATGCGATCGCGCCCAAGTTCGGCGAGGAGGCGGTAGAAGCGTTGACGCTCCTCGGGATCGAGTCCGGCGGTCGGCTCGTCAACCACCAGCAATCTCGGATTACCCGCGATGGCCTGCGCGATGCCGAGGCGTTGGCGCATGCCGCCCGAATACTCCTTCACTTTGCGCCGCGCCGCTGCCGACAGGTTCACGCGCTCGAGCAGTTCGGCGACAAGTTTCTTCCTGCCTTGCGCCGCGCTTACACCTTTGAGTCGCAACAAAAAGTCGAGCATCTGCGCGCCGGAGAGCGCCGGGTAGAAACCAAAGTCTTGAGGCAGATACCCCAAATTCCCCCACACCGCTTTCGGGTTCCTCGTGATGTCAACATCGTCGAGCGTCACAGAACCACCGGTGGCTTCAAGGAGGCCGGCGACGATGTTCATGAGCGTGCTCTTGCCCGCACCGTTGGGACCGAGCAGGCCAAACAGTCCGTTCGGGATCTCGAGGGAAACGCCGCGCAGCGCCGCGACCGGTGTACCGCTGGAGGTGGGATAAATCTTGACGAGGTCACGTACTACGAGCATGGATGGCTCCAAAGGCTAGCGAATAGAGAGTCATTTCATCACGCCGGCGAGAGAAATTCTGAACTCAGTGCTGAGACACCGAGCGTCGTCGACACGGACTACATCGAGAATCGTTGACACCCGCCGCGCAGGCGGAAGACAGGCCGCAAGTTGGGCTTGAGAGTTGGGGAAATAGCGGGGAGAAACGCGATGCAACAGCCAAATGATCGATTGACGTTGAATGAATTGGATAGGCAAACCGACTGCGGGGCGGATGGGATGCGAGAGATGGACGTCGCCACGGAGACGGCGACGGATGACAGCGGCCCGTTCGCCTGTCGGGACTAGGCGTACGGCAAACACCGCTGAAGGTAACCGCTGGTCGGTCGCTACGGCTGCGGCCGACTACTCCGCACTGCCTGATCGTCGATTTGTAGATCAGTCCGGTTCGGACGAACCCGTCAACAAGAACTCCTGTTTCCACCAGCGCAGCCACGACCCCGGCGAACCACCGGGGCCGTGGCTTTTCTTCACGTGATGCCAAACGTGTACAACAACGACGCGCGGCTGTCGCGCCGGAGATGTACACCATGCTTCATTCTGCGCTTGTTGCCTCAATCGCGACGCTATTTGCTGCTGCTCCTCCGAGTAATTCCGGACCTCCCGCAACAACCCCTGCAGTTACGGCGCGCGCCGACAACTTCGCGAGTGATGTTGCGGACATCGCAGCCATCGCGAAGCCAATCGTCGATCGCTATCAGCTCCCCGGTCTCGCCATCGCCGTTGTATCCGACGAACGGCTGGTCGCTCTCGGTACCGCTGGAGTTCGCGAGCGCAACGGAAAGGATCGCATTGAGCGTGGAGATCGCTTTCATCTCGGCAGTTGCACGAAGGCCGTCACTGCGACGTTAGCTGCGGAACTGATTTCCCGCGGCTCGCTCGGATGGCAGAAGACGGTGGGCGAACTCCTTGGACCAAGTCTCCCCAACATGCACGAGGCGTGGAAGCTAGTGTCGCTTGAGGAGCTACTGCACCATCGCGGCGGTGCACCGGCGTCACCGAATGCCAACGACTGGGGCGCGGCATGGAAGTGTGAGGGATCACCAGAGGAGTGCCGCGCGGAATTCGTTGCAAGCATGCTCGCACGACCACCCGCGCAAGCGCGAGGGACCTACGTCTATTCAAACCAGGGTTACGCAATCGTTGGTCGGATGTGTGAGATCGCGGCGGGGAAGGACTGGGAGTCGCTCCTCGTCGAGCGTGTGCTGGCACCACTCGGCGTAACGAGTGCTGGGTTCGGCCCGCCCTGGAAGGCAACAGCTAGGCAGGCACCGCGCGGTCACTCAAAAACTGGCGAGGTCAACGATATCGACAACCCGGCCGCCATTGGTCCAAGTGGAACGCTCCATCTCACGATGGAAGACTGGGCTCGCTTCATCGCGCTGCATCTGCGCGGCGAGACCAAGGGCGGACTTGGTGTGACAGCCAACGATTTCAAGCGCCTGCACACCGCGGCGGATGGCGACAAGGAGCAATACGCGTGCGGTTGGACCGTCGCGGAGCGACCGTGGGCTGGCGGTGACGGCAAGACCGGCCGAGTGCTGACTCACTCGGGGAGTAACACGGTGTGGTTTTGCGTCGCGTGGCTCGCACCAGATCGACGCTTCGCTGTGATAGTCGCGTGCAACCAAGGTGGAGACTACGCAGCGAAGGGGTGCGACCAAGCCGCAGGTCAAGCACTCAGGTGGTGGCAAGAACAGAACGCGGCCGCGACCAAGTCCGGTCCAGCAATTGATAAGTGAATTGCGCTTGGAATCGCGCGTTGTAGTAGTACGCTCTTGCCATGCTGCATCGCCGCGCGTTCATTGGCCAAGGTTTTTCCGCCGTCGCGCTCGGGGTACTCGCGCAGTCGGCGCGTGCGGCGTTCGTCGACGGCGTCGGCACCGGGAACGGCGTTGCTCCACCGCGCCGACGTGATCACCCGATCCTCGCAATCCGGCCGTCGGTGAGTCCATACATCGTCGGCGGTATTCCGTTCGCCCCGACATGGTTCGGCGACGTCTTTCCGCACAACAAACTACCGTTTCACCAGTGCGAATCATGCGATCCGCCACCGCCCGTAGACGAACACGTCGACGTCGCAATTGTTGGCGGCGGGCTCTCGGGTCTTGCAACCGCTTGGTTCTTGCGCGACGCGAAACCCGTGGTCTTCGATCTACGTGAACGCTTCGGCGGCAACGCGATGGGCGAGTCGTGGAACGGCGCGCCCTACTCGCTCGGTTCCGCTTACTTCATTGTGCCCGACAAGGGATCGAGCCTGGACACGCTCTACGCTGAACTCGGGGTCTACGAAGACGCGCGCGTCGACAAGGGTCCGCTCGCATTTGAGTGGGAGCACGTACTGACCGAGAACGTCTGCGTGGCGAACTGCACGCCAGAAGAGCTCGCGGCTGCAGCGGCGTACCAAGCGCGGGTAAAGTACTTCGCGTTCGAGCAATATCCCGAGATACCGCTGCCGCCGAAGAACGACGCTTGGATTCGCGAACTCGACGGCGGATCGCTCCACGACGACATCGTGCAACATTGCGGGAGCCTGCCTGTCGCGCTGCGCGAAGCGATTCAGGCATATTGCTATTCATCGTTTGGCGCTGGCTGGGATCAGATCTCGGCAGCTGCGGGATGGAACTTCATCGCAGCCGAAGAGTTTGGCCGAATCGTGCTCCCGGGCGGCAATGCCGGACTCGCGTCGCGCTTCTGGTCCCGACTGCATGCGCTCGAGACACCAGGCCAGCCGTCACGATTGCGTTCGAGCGCCTTGGTTGAGAACGTGCGGGTGAACAGCGACCACGTGCTCGTCCGTTGGCGCGACGCCGACGGACAGCGCCGCACGTTGTCGGCGAAGCATGTCGTCATGGCAAATGCCAAGCACCTTGTTGAGCGCATGGTCGATGGACTTGCCACGCTCGATCCAGACAAAGCGAATGTGATACCGCTGGTGCAAACAGCGGCGTACATCGTGGCGACTGTCCTGTTGAAGAAGCAAGTCGATGTTCCGTACTACGACAGCTTCTTACTACACGACGCAAGTTTCCCGATGGATGACGTCGCGTTCGAACGCGAC
>JAWXCC010000017.1:0-3422 GCA_034440475.1 Phycisphaerae bacterium
CGGACGGATTGCCCTCGGTCCGAATCGACTGTGGCTCTTGGGATCCGCAGTATTCCTTCTGTTCGTGGGACTCTTGCTTGGACCGGAATCAGGGCGAGCGGCAGTCCTCGAGCGATCTCCCAGAGAACCAACCGATCCTGTCGATGCGCAGAAGACCGACGAACAACGCCATGCCGAAACGCTGGCGCTCCCCGCGCTACCGCCCGCGCCAGCGTCGTCGGCGCCGCTTGATCGACCGCTTGATCGAATGGGCGCGTTTGTCGCCGCAGCGACATTCGTCGACCGCGACGACGCGGACTTCGGTGAGCCCAGTGTTGCTGACGTCGTCGCGGCGATGGCATCGCGGATCGATCAGCGCAGTGGGCCGGTCTTAGTGGTTGACGACTCGGATCTGGATGACGTCGAAGATGATGTCATCGACGTCGAGTTGGTTGCTCGCTGCGCCGATTCCGCCGAAGCGCCTGTCGTCGACGCCGAGCTGATCGCGGAATCCGAACCAGCGGTATCTCCTGTGCTCGCTGATGTGGTCACGGATGCCGTTCCCGAGGCGGTTCCCGAGGCTCTTGACGACGCCGCGCTCGAAGGGAACGCCGCCGCGCCAGAGACGATGCTCCTCTACGAAACTGCGTACGAGGATCGAGTCCCGTAGCGCGCCAGCGTTGCGAGCCGTCTCGCGCCGCAGGCAGGACATCGCGTCGTCGGGTGCCGGAGTTAGTTGCGACCGACGACGCGGAGGCCGATCCCGGTGAGGTCGACCGTTGCGATGAGGTATTCGGGATCGGTGTCGAGCCCGGGCGAGCGACGCTCGTCGACCGCGGCGGACAGCGACGCGGGGTAGCGCCGCCCATCAGGCGATCCTCGCGGTCATGGTCGTCGGTCCAGAGGCGCTCGAACTGGGCTCGTGAGCGCGCGTCGTGCTGCTCGCGGCTGACGATGTGGTTGGGAGTGACATAGAAGCGTCCTTGCGGGGTGTGGAACTTCTTGCATCGGAGGTCACGATCCAGCGGCGACGGGATATCGCCGCACCTCCCGACATCTGCACGTGGCGGCGATCCGTCGCACGGAATTGCCACGATTCGGCCGTGCAGGAATCTGCTGCCGAGCCGATGCGCGAGAAGAGAGGCAGCCCGCGCGAGTGGCGCGGGCTGCCTGGGTTCGACATCCAGGCCGCAAACCGGATCAGTTGCCGAAGTACGCCTCCAGCAGCGACTGCATAGTCTCGAACTCGAGCGAGCCGAGGTACTGCGCAACCTCCGTCACGTCGGTGAAGCCGAAGGCCTCTGCCAGCATCTGCGGGGTCAGCGGCCCGACCCACGCACTCGACGCTTCGCCTTCTTCGTTCGGACCCGCCATCATTGCGGCGTTGGTGACGCAGCCTCCCCAAGCGCCGAAGAGTATCGTTAGGTCAGCGCCATCCACCACGTTGCTGCTCGTCAGATCGGAAGGACAGGGGCTGTTGCACGTCCCCCAAGCGCCGAGGAGCATCGCCATGTCGGTGCCGTCGACGGTTCCGTTGCCATTGATGTCCGCCTTGCAATACTCGCTCTCGTATGCGCCTCGATCGACCTTGGCACGAAAGAACCGGTTCAGCGGCGCTGCGTCGAGCGGCACGCGCTCGGTCAGGCTGGCGTCACCATCGAGGTTCGCAGCGTCGGCAGGGACGTCGGGTGTGTTGCCACTGTCGATGCACGGCGACCCCTCGGAAAGCCGTAGGCCGAACAGCGGATCCGCGAAGAGATTGTCGCCTCCACCGTAGTCGCCCGCAAAGTTGTCGTAGAAGACGCAGTTCGTGAACTGCGCGCTTCCGTACTGCTGCATCGCGGCGCCGCCCCCGATGTGCGTCGAGTCGTTTGAGATGAAGAACGAGTTGAAGACCTTGGGCGAGGACGCCTCGAAGCAGCAGAGACCGGCGCCGTTCTGCGCGTCGTTGCTCACGAACACGCAATCGGCCACGATGGGGCTCGCACACACGCAGCGCATGCCGCCGCCGAACTTGCCCGTGCAGGACTCGATTCGGCAGTCGACGACGAAGACGCGGTCGCTGACGTTGTGAAGGTGGACTCCTGCACCGCCGTCGCCGGGCACTCCGATCTCGCCAAAGCTCGCCGGTGGGTCGCTTCCGACACAGTCACACGCACCGCCGGGCTTGAAGACTTCAGGGTTCGAAGTGTTGCAGCAGCACGGAAAGGATTCCGGTGGCGGCGGGTCGGTTACGTCTGGGGTCGAGTTGCCGTTCCTGATCGTGAAGCCTTCCAACCGCGTTAGCAGACCGCCGTTTTGCCCCGCTGGCGCGACATTCGCGATCATGACGACGTGGAGGCAGTTGTCGGACGAAAGTCCGGCGTCGCCGATGTTGCCGTCGAGAATCGACTCCTCATCCCGCGCGAGCGCATCATCGCAGTCCGGTCCGCCGGGGCTACCGAACGTGCAGCCGTGATAGCCGCCCCCAACGACCACGCCTTCGGGGATCAGGAATGTCGCCGCCCTCGTGGGTGGCGTGGCGGGATTCGAGTCCGAATCGGGGATGTGGACGCCACCGGCGACAAGCACCGTGTCTCCGGAGCTGGCGACGATGAGCGCATCGCTCAGGCGCTGGTATGCCGTCGACGGTGACGTCCCGTCACCTCCGGAAGGCGATGATGCATCGACCCAGATCACGACTGCGTGCGCCGCCGAACTGACACAGATCGCCGCGATCGAAGTCAAGACTGTTCGCTGACGAGTTCACGGGCGTTCTGCTCTTTCTTCGGTTGGTAGCGGATCGACGGATTAGACGACGACCCGTTTGCGACGCGTCGAATTCTCAAGCAAACTAGCCACAGTGAAGCTTCTCGTCCATCCGATGGTCGTCGTCGCGTGCTGCTCGTCGATCGCGAGCGCTGGCCACGCATCGTTCGGTTGCCTGCGCTACGAGATGGAGATCGTCGCCACACTCAACTGCGGGATCGGCGGAGATTTTTCGCCCTTTGGTCTCGCCGAGGACGGCACCGTCGCCGGGGGAGTCGCGTGCGGCTTCGATAACGACATTCTCTTTCCGTTCATCAGCTCCGAATCCGGCTACTCGCTTCTCCCTATGCCGCCCGGATTCCCCTACGGCAGGGCTTGGGGCGTCAACGACGCAGGGTTCGTTGCCGGACACATGCACCCGGACTCGTCGGGGTTTCCCGCGCGGGCGTTCCTCTACGACGGCCGCAGCGTGGTGGACCTCGGAACGCTCCCGAATGCGCAGCACAGCTACGCCTACGCGATCAGCGACGAGTCGCCGCCGACGGTCGTCGGGCTTGCTTCCTTCCCAATCTCCCCGAGGGCCGTGCGCTGGGTGAACGGGGCGATCGAGCAGCTCATCCTCCCGATGGGCCCTAACTCCGTCGCGGCCGACATCAGCCCCAACGGGCACATCGCCGGCTGGATGGGGGTGTCCC
>JAWXCC010000018.1:0-15078 GCA_034440475.1 Phycisphaerae bacterium
GTTTGGGAGCGGGAGGGGGCGGGCATGGTGGCGGGGCGATCATAAGGCTCGGGGGAGTGAGGTTCTCGGCGCAGAACTGGCCGCTCTTCCACAACTCGTCACCGAATCTGCGACCGCGCGGCTCGTTCTTCCGAATACCTCTTACCGCCATGTCGCCAGCCGCCGCTTCCGTCCCACCGTCTACGAACAACCACCCATCGCTTCGCGTGCGCGGGGGCGCTAAGCCTCGAAATGGGGCGGTCGCACGACCCGGTACACCGGTTTCCGAATCGTTCGCAGAGACCTCTGATGCGGGCTCGCCTCACGACGCCACCAAACAGCCACGGTCGATCCACCCCTCCGAACTTTCGGTGCTCCGTTCCTCCGTCCGCTGCATCCGACTCCGCACTCGATAACTCGGCTTCCACTTCCCGACCCTACTGAACGCCCACGACCGTGGGCGTTGTGGTTCATTCGGAGATCTCGGACGTTCGCAGTCATCGCACTTGGGCTGCTAGTCGTTCCCCTTTGCTACGGGTACCCTCGCCGCCAGTGGCGATTGCCGCTGTCCATTCACTCTGCGAGGCCCCCGTGGATCTGCGATCGCTCCTTGTCCGTCCAATCGTCCGTGAGCATGAAGGCGTTGTGACCACGCTCGCCGATGAGCGCGACGACTACTGCGCCAACTTCGGCGACCAGTGGAATCGATTCGGTCACATCCAACTGGATTCAGCGTCGGGAAGCCGCGAGAGCCACGAGCGTTTCTACAGAGAGACGGGGTGGGACCCAGCCCAAATCAAGGGCAAGGTCTTGCTCGACGCTGGCTGCGGGGCTGGTCGGTTCGCCGAGGTCGCTCTTGAGGCTGGTGCATACGTCGTTGCGGTCGACATCTCCTCCGCCGCATACGCATGCCGCCAGAATCTCGCGCGGTTTCCGTCGAGTCAGTACCTCGTCGTACGGGCGAGCATCCTCGACTTGCCGTTTAAGAGGCAGTCGTTTGACGGCGTCTACTCACTGGGCGTGCTGCAACACACGCCCGATCCGCTCGGCGCGGTCAAGCATCTCTCCGAGTTCGTCGCGCCAGAGGGGCGGTTCGCCACGTGGGTGTACGAGAAGCATGCGGACTGGAAGGAAGCGTTCCTTCCCCGCGTCTGGATTCGTGCGATCACGGCGAAATGGAGTGACCCGACGAAGCTAAGCATGTCGAAGATTCTGACGGCAATATTCTTTCCACTCGGCTGGATCTTGTCGTGGTTTGGTCGTCCCGGACAGTTGGCGTCATGGTTCCTTCCGTACGCGGCTCGTCATCAATACGGTCGCGGCGACTTGAAGCGACAGTGGCGATATTGCGTGCTCGATACCTTCGATTGGTATGGACCGGAGTACGAGATTCGCCAAGTCGAATCAGAGGTGCGGGACGCGATGGTGGCGGGCGGACTCGCCGACGTGCGCCGGCAGCGCACACTTGGTTTGGCAATGGTCGGCGAGCGTCTGCGATAACACTGTCGTTAGCGTCGTCCCTTCCCTTTGCGCCCGGCGCGCGTCCCAGGCATGCCAGCCTTCGCCTTCTGCGGTTTGTCGCCACCAGGCTTCGCGACGTTCGTACCTGCGGGCAGCGCCTTCAACTTCGTGATCTCATCACGCAACCGCGCGGCTTTCTCAAACTCGAGGCCGTGCGCCGCTTCGAGCATTGTTGCTTCCAGCTCGACCACGAGCTCGTCGCGATCGAACGATGATTCACGTGACTTCCCGGCAGCGCTCCGCGCTGTTCGTTGCCCGGCGAGTTCTTGCTCGATGCCTCGACGAATCGCCTTGATAATTGTTTGTGGCGTAATGCCGTTCGCCGCGTTGTACGCGAGCTGCTTCGCGCGGCGGCGATCGACCTCTTCGATCGTCGATTGCATCTCCGGTGTCATGGCATCGGCGTAGAGAATCGCGAGCGAATTCGAGTTACGTGCTGCGCGACCCATCGTCTGGATGAGGCTGGAACGACTGCGAAGGAAGCCCTGCTTGTCTGCATCGAGAATGCACACCAGCGAGACCTCGGGGAGATCGAGTCCCTCGCGAAGCAGGTTGACACCCACAAGAACATCGAAGCCTCCTTCGCGCAGCTCGCGCAATAATTCGAGTCGTTCGAGTGTCTCGATTTCGCTATGCAAGTAGCGGACGCGCACGCCTTGTTTGTCGAGGAACGTCGAGAGGTCTTCACAGAGGCGCTTCGTCAACGCCGTGACCAGTGTCCGTTCGCCCAGCGCAGCCCGTGCCTTGCACTCTTCAACAAGGTCTGGAATCTGCCCGCGCGCTGGCCGCACTGAAATCGGCGGATCGACCAGACCGGTCGGGCGGATGACCTGCTCGGCAACGACGCCGCCCGATTGCTCGAGCTCGAACGCGCTGGGTGTCGCTGAAACGTAAATCACTTGCGGCACGATCTCCTGCCATTCTTCGAAGCGGAGTGGTCGGTTGTCGAGCGCGCTGGGAAGTCGGAATCCGTGATCGACCAGCGTCTGTTTACGAGCGCGGTCGCCGAAGTACATGCCGCGGATCTGCGGCAACGTGACATGGCTCTCGTCCACGATGACGAGCCAGTCGTCTTCGCTCTCGGCGTCGGGCCGGCGGCGGAAGTAGTCGAGCAAGGTCCACGCTCGCGCGCCGGGCGCTCGGCCGTCGAAGTGTCGGGCGTAGTTCTCGATGCCGGAGCAGTAGCCCACCTCTTCGAGCATTTCGAGGTCGTACCTTGTGCGTGAGAGCAGTCTCTGCGCCTCAAGGAGCTTGCCCTCTGAGCGGAGGACCAAGATGCGTGCGTCGAGCTCTTCGCGGATCGCAGCGATAGCGCTGCTCTTCTGCTCTTGCGGCATGACGTAGTGCACCGCCGGAAAAATGAACGCTCGAAGTTCGTCGGCTAACACTTCTCCGGAGATCGGGTCAAAAATCTGAATGGAGTCAACGACATCGCCGAATAGATCGATGCGCATCGCGTGCTGCTCGTACGCGGGATAGATCTCAATGCAGTCGCCGCGCACTCGGAATTGGCCACGAGTGGGTGCGGTGTCGTTTCTGCCGTACTGCATGTCGGAAAGCGCGAGCAGGAACGCACGACGGTCGATCGGGCGGCCGCGCTCGATCATCGTGCGTTTCTTCGCGTATTCGTCGGGCGAGCCAAGGCCGTACATGCACGAGACACTCGCGACCACAATGCAGTCGGGACGCGAGAGCAGGTTACTCGTCGCAGCGAGTCGAAGTCGATCGAGGTCGTCGTTCCGCGAGGCGTCCTTCTCGATATAGATATCGCGCTGCGGGATGTACGCCTCGGGCTGGTAGTAGTCGTAGTAGCTAACGAAGTAGCTCACCGCGTTCTTCGGGAACAGCTCGCGCATCTCCTCGTACAACTGCGCCGCAAGTGTCTTGTTATGGCTAATGATCAGCGTGGGTTTCGCAGCGCGCTGAATGACGTTCGCCATGGTGAACGTCTTGCCCGTCCCCGTTGCGCCGAGCAGTGTTTGTTGTCGGCGCCCTTGGCGAAGCCCGAGCGCGAGTTCTTCGATCGCCGTGGGCTGATCGCCAGTCGGCGCGAACGGGCTGACGAGGTTGAACTGAGCTCGCGACATGGGGAGCACGATACGGCCCGCGGTGCTACGGTTCTCTCACGAACGCGACGCTAGGAGCGCGCGCGGCGAAACGCGCAGCAACGAGAGGGCAGCGGGAAGTGCTGCGGCGAGCGTCATGAGCGCAGTGACCGCCCAGCCGATCGAACCCGGAATCCACGGCCAGGCGATGTGCGTTTGCATTCCGGCGAGCGCCAGATGCCATACCGTTCCCATCACCGCCAAGTGCATGCCGAGCGTCGTACCCACGCATGCGGCGGCGATTGCCATAAGCAGTGCCTCGCCCAGGACGAGGCGAGGCAGCAGGCTGTTCGCGCCGCCTACCGCACGAAGCACCCCGAACTCATGGCGGCGCGACGCGATACCTGCTGCGACCACGTTGCCGACACCGAAGCACGCGAGAATAAGCGCTGCGAACGCGACCGAACTCGTCACCGCCAGGCCGGTGGTGCCGATGTCGTCGAGCGTCGCGCGGATCGCGCGACCGCTGGTAAAGGTCGCTCCGGGAATCTGCTCCGCGACGGCGCGAGAAAGTTCGTCGTCTAGCGCGGCGTCGCGGCTCGGGTCGAGTCGAAGCTGCATGATGAATGCGTCACGCGTTCCGAAGTGCTGCTTCACGGCGTCAAAATCCATGAACACGCAGCTCGCAGCGTGCTCCATGTAGATCGTCCGCATGCCGAAGAACTGGGTCGCGATGTCGAGACCAGCGCTCGAGACCACTCCAGCGATCTCGAAGCGCACATCGCCCGCAGTCCCGCCGAGTCCGATCGTGTCGCCAACGTCGAGGCCGCGGGCAAGGTGAAACGCTTCGGCGATCAGTACGGCGTTGCCGCGCTTGAGTTTCGGAATCGCGTCCTCCGCAGTTCCGCGCAGAAACTCCAGACGATTGAGCGCGAGAAACCGCTCCGGATCGAATCCAACGCAGACGACGCTCGGCGGTCCAAGTCCGTCGACGCCGAGCGTTTCGCCCTTCGCGAGTCGCACCGGAAGGTATCCGACTGGACACGAAGCCTCGACGCCGGGAAGCGCGTTGACGATCTCTTGCTTTCGCTCGCTGAGTCCGCTGGTGCAGAAGACAAATCCATCAGCGAATCGGATGCGATCCTGGAACTCGTTCAGGACGCTCGATGCGTTCGACCACGTGCTGACGAGGATCGACATTCCGACCATGAGCGCGCCGGCGGTGAATCCGAGTCGGTAGGGCATGGAGCGAACGGAGCTGCGGAGGAGTCCCTTGGGCAGGCGGAAAAGTCGTTCGATTACGCCGCCAAAGACGAGGCTGATGACTGTGAGTGCGACCGGCGCGAGGACGAAGTACCCGATGTGCAGGAGTGCAATGCCGGCGATGGCATAGGCCCAGAATCGGAGTTGCACATCCGGAACGAGAAGGAGCGCGAACTGGGCGGCGATGCACGCGGCGCCGATTGAGACGCATGCCACCAAGCCGCGCGGACGCGGAGGGCGAGCGCGGACGGTCAGTGCTTCCATCGGCGTCACGCGTGATGCTTGCCACGCTGGATACGCCGCTCCGAGAACGCCAGCGAGCAAGCTTCCCGTGACCGCGAGCGCGAGGCCGACCGGTGGGATGGTGAGCCCGGGCTTGAGGTATTCGCGCCAGTACTCCACGAGGATCCACGCGAGTGCGATGCCCAGCGGCAGTCCCAGCAGTCCTCCAACGAGGCTGATCACCGCGCCGACAATGACCTGGCCGCCAAACAATTGTGACCGTGCGGCACCAATACAGCGTGCGATCGCCATCTCGCGCTGCTGCTCTGTCACCGCAGTGGTGAGTCCTACTGCGACGATGAAGCTGCACGAGAGAAACGCGATCGACGCGGCGAGCACGAAGCCGAGCCTCGTCGCGAGCAGTTGCCGATCGAGTCCGGTCTTCACCTTCTCAGAGGTTTCAAGCAGAAGCGGTTCGACGACGACGCCCTTGTTGCGCTCGACCCACGCTGAGACGTCTGTGTTCTTGCGCAAGACAAGAACGGCTGAGGTGATTTCGTCGTCGCGATTCGAAGCCAAAGCCAGCGTGCGCCGACTGAGTTCCACGAGCGGTCGCTGCAACGCGCCGAGTTTGACGCGCTTGTAGATTCCAACGACGTTCAGTTCGATCGGTTCGCCGAATCGCTCGACGCGCAGCGCGTCGCCGACTTTGGCATCAAGCATCTCAGCGCTGGCTGGATCGAGCAGAATCTCGCCGTCGCTCTCCGGTCGCCGACCCACCGACATCTCGACTTCGCGCAGTTGAGGTGGTTCGGGTGCTTCTGTGCCGCGCGCGTCAACGGTGACGCGGCGCGGGGGCCCATCTGTGCCCTCGCGCCCGTCGGCGCGGACCAACGTGAGCGATCCGAACAGGCGACCGCACGCGAGATCGACATCGGGTAAGGCGCGGAGACGAGCGAGTGTTTCTGCAGGAAACGTCGAGGCGTAACGATGCACGACGCGAGCGTCGGAGGCACCGAGCGCGCGGGTGATGCCATTCTCAATGCTGCTCTCGACCGTAGCGATACCGCAGCTCGTCGCGACGACGAGCGCACTCGCGAGCATGACCGCAACAACGAGGAGGATCGTCCTACCGCGTCGACCGGCTAAGCTCTGCCGCGCGAAGGGCCAGCTCGCTTGGAGAAGCGCCATTGACATCGAATGAACCTGCCAAAATTCCGTCGCGGAGTACATGCACTGCGCGGCAGTGAGCCGCTGCGAGCGGCTCGTGGGTAACAACGAGAACGAGAAGTCCGCGCGCCGCTGCGATGCCCTCAAGAAGCGTCCAGAGACGCTCGCTGGTGGCACTGTCGAGGTTTCCAGTGGGCTCGTCGGCGAGCAAGACGGGCGGTTCGAAGAGCAGCGCGCGTGCAATTGCGACGCGCTGCTGTTCGCCACCGGAAAGTGCTTCTGGTCGGTGATCGGCACGTTCAGTCAAACCAAGCTCGGCCAAGAGCTCCCGTCCGCGCTCGACGAGCGGGCGACGATCGCGGCCATCGAGGACACCGGGAAGGATGACGTTCTCAAGCGCCGTGAGCGTCGGCAACAAATTGAACTGCTGGAAGACCACACCAATCGCGCGACGGCGGTAGAGCGTGAGCGCCGCCTCGGACATGGTGTCGACACGCTCGCCCGCGACGACGATCGTTCCGCTGTCGGCGCGATCGAGACCGGCGACGAGATGCAGCAGCGTACTCTTGCCGCTCCCCGATGCGCCCATGACGGCGACGAACCCGCCGCCGGAAACGGTGAGATCCAGTCCACGGAGCGCGTCGACTCGGCGATCACCGACGCGGTAACGCTTCTCAAGTCCGCGCACCTCGATGGCTAACGTGGGTGTTGCGGATTTCGGCGAGTCGTGCACGCTAATGACGGTCAAACTCCAGGAGACACGAACGACAAGCTAGTCTGTGAGCTGCGAGGAAGTACGAGCGTTTAGTGGACGACGTACTTCTTGTCGTATGTCGTCGCGTCCATCAGCTTCGTGAGGGGGGAAGCGTCACTGCACTCGAGTTTGACGAGCCAGCCCCGTCCGAATGGATCAGAGTTGAGTAGCGATGGATCCTTCACGACGTCCGCGTTGACCGCAATGATCGTCCCGGCGACCGCGCTATACACGTCGCTTGTCGTCTTGACGCTCTCGACTTCACCTAACGATGTGGCGGCGGCGACCTTCGAGCCAACGGGCTTGAGCTCTACGTAGGTGATGTCGGTGAGTTCGTTGGCGGCGAACTGGCTGATGCCGACAACGACTGTGTTCCCTTCGCTGCGGAACCACTCGTGACTATCGGAAAAGCGGCAGGTGGCGGGGCTAGCCATGGGGGGGGATCTCTTTCCAAGGGCGTGGCGACGGGCGGTCGAGAAGGTCGGAGAGGATAACGGCGCCGGGCGCGACGAGCTGCGCTTCGAGTCGTGTCAGCCGCACGTGCAGAAAGCGCGAGAAAACGCCGCCCGACGAGCGAGCGGCGTTTCCGGAGGGGAGAAAGACCAAAGTGCGGTCGAGGTCGAGGCCCCGGGATCCGCATCGCCGCAAGCTAGGCCCCGCAGGCCTCGACGGCAAGGGCCTAGGCACCCAAGATTACCTAAATTGCCAAAAAGCGATTCGCTGCCGCCACAGGTTGCTGGGAGTTTGAGCCGCTCTGACGTCGCAGCTGGTGTCCCACGCACGGCCGAAAGCGACTCTCGTTATCCTCCTCGCTCCAGTCTTGCCTCGGGTTCTGGCCCCGACGTTCAAAGACGCGTCATTTTGCCCGGTTTTCCTGCCTTCCGGCCTCGTTCGGGGCATCCCTCCTACCCAACCTCCGGCATTGCAGGCACAGATCGTTCTCACACTTTCGGTTGGCTCGCTCCGCCCCCTCTTGGCGGCGAAGGATCCGCGCTGCCTGACCCTACTCGACGTCCCGCGCTTCGCGGCGACCGAACTGGGCCTCCGCGGCTTGAATCTGCCGACCGGTCTCCTCGCGGGGAAGGCAGCGTCCGATCTAGACAAACTTCGCGACCTCTCGGATAAGGCGGGCTGCCCATGCCTGGTCCTCGTCGAAGAGACTCCTCTTGGGTTTGGTGATCCACGCACCGAGGTGCGGGCCGCGATTGAGGATCGCATGCGCCGACTCGCCGCCGCAGCAAATCGACTGGGCTGTCGCGACATCGCGGTGCGCTGTCTAGCGGCCGCGACCGACGCGGATTTCGACCGCACCGCAGCTGGGCTCAAGGTCTCGCTGCACGAGATCGATCGCTACGACCTGAACCTTCTCGTGATCCCGACCGAAGGGCTGACCCTCGATTCGGGGAAGCTCACCGATCTCATTAAGAAGGTGGGCGGTTTCCGGATCGGATCGCTGCCTAGCTTTGGTCACGCGCATGCGAGCGGCGACCTCGAGAAGACGCTTCGAAAGCTCGCTCCCTACGCGGAGTCGATCGACGCGACGGTGGTTGGATTCAAGAGCGATAAAGCCGGGGGCGAAAAGCACCTTCCGTTCGACCTGAAGGTGTGTGTTGAGAGCGTTCGGGCGGTCGGATATGTCAACACTTTGGCACTCGACTACGTTGGAAAGGGCGATCTCACTGAGGATCTGGTGCGAGCTCGCGGTATCCTTGAGCAAGCGGTCGCGTCCGACGAAGAGTGAGCGCCGCCGTGTGGAGCCGCCGTGTTTCGCCGCAGTGTTGGGAAGTCTTCTGGAAGTCTTCGGGAACACCCACTTGGGGAGGCCGCGCGTGATCATCACCATCGACGGCCCAGCAGGAACCGGCAAGTCGACCGTAGCGTTCATGCTTGCGCAGCGCCTCGATCTTGAGTTTCTCGACACCGGCGCGATGTACCGAGCGCTGACGCTGCTCGTCATCGAACGCGGGGTCGCGCCGACCGATGCGACGGCAGTTTCAGCCATCGCAGAAGAGACCGATCTTCGGTTCGACTTCGGAATCTCGCCGCCGCCAATTCTCGTCGATGGTCGCGACGTCGGCGATCGCATCCGACTTGACGATGTCACAGCGTGTGTGTCGCTGGTAGCCGCGCATCCCGCCGTGCGCGAAGCGATGGTACGAGCCCAGCAGGAGATCGGCCGGGCGCATCCGCGGCTCGTCACCGAGGGGCGCGATCAGGGAACCGTCGTGTTTCCCGACGCCGAACTGAAGGTGTATCTCGACGCGCGACCGGAGATCCGAGCAAGGCGCCGAGCACTTCAATTGCGATCGAAGCGCATGCCTTCGGACGAGGCGTCGATCTTGCGAGCAATCATTGAGCGCGATCGACTCGATTCGACGCGCGCGACCGGACGCATGGCGCGAGCCAGCGACGCAGTCCTCGTCGACACGAGCGATCTTGATACCGATGCCGTTGTCGAGCGACTTGTGGGGATTGCGCGGGACCGGCTCGAGTCGGTACTCGGCGTGGCGTCCGGAGACGGGGATTGACTGCCGGACAGCGCGGGCTGCTCGCGCGAATTGCGAGTCGATTCCAGTTTGCGCGGCGCGTACCCGGGAAGTCGGGCATCGCGATTCTCTGGTGGGATGTGGGTCGCGTAATTTCGGGACTTCCGGTCCGAATTCTCTATCACCTGCACGTCGTGGGACGCGAACGCGTGCCCGAGCGCGGACCCGTCCTCTTCGTCTCAAACCATCAATCTCTTTTTGATCCGGTCATCAATGGCGCGGCGGTCGCGGACCGACAGTTCTCTCCGATCGCGCGCGAGAGCCTGTTTCGCTTTCGCCCCTTCGGTTGGTTAATTCGCTCGTACGGAGCTCTTTCTGTCACCGGGGCTGCGGGAGACGCAGGTGCCTTAAAGCTGGCGATCGGAGAACTCGCCGCAGGGCGATGTGTGCTCATCTACCCAGAGGGCACGCGATCGAATGACGGCACGATGAAGGAGTTTGAACGCGGCGTGCTCTTGCTGCAGCGACGCGCGAAGGTTGACGTCCTTCCGATGGGAATCGATGGGGCGTTCGACGTCTGGCCGAGGCGGCAGAAGCGGCCCTCGCTGTTCGGCCGCGTCGAAGTTCGGGTTGGCGCGGTGATCTCCGCAGCGGAGCTTTCCTCGCTCAGCGCTGACGCCGCGATGGCACTCCTTCGAGAACGCATCGGAACGCTGCAGGCAGACGCTCGCGCTTCGATCAGTGCCCGTACGAACGGACGTTGGCCCAAACGAGTCGCGCCGTCGTCGCAGGATGTCGTCACCACGAGCACTGGCACCGCGCGGAACGAGTCGCAGCGATGAGCTCTGATCGTCCTCGTCTTTCACTACGCGACGCCGCTCGTTCGGTGGCAGCGCGGCTGACGTCGGCAGGATTCGTCGCGTACTTCGCGGGCGGCTGCGTTCGCGACCGGTTGCTTGGGATCGACCCGGGCGACATCGACATCGCGACCAGTGCGACCCCCGACGATGTTCGGAAAGCGTTTCCTGCGGCGCGCGGGGTTGGTGAGTCGTTCGGTGTCATGCTGGTACGGCACGGCGGACACATGTTCGAAGTCGCGACGTTCCGTTCCGATGGGTCCTACGAGGACGGGCGACGTCCGAGTTCTGTACGGTTTGCGTCTGCTGAAGCGGACGCGGCGCGGCGCGACTTCACCGTCAACGGGTTGTTCGAGGAACCCGAAACGGGCGACGTCGTCGATTTTGTTGGCGGGAGAGCCGACCTCGACGCCCGAGTTCTTCGCGCGATTGGCGACCCAGAAGCGCGATTTGCCGAGGACCATCTGAGGTTGCTCCGCGCGATCCGATTTGCTTCTCGTTTCGGTCTGGTGCTCGACCCATCGACAGCCCTCGCGATGCATCGCAGCGCTCCGCGATTGGCGTTGATCGCGCGTGAGCGGATTGGCGGGGAGGTCCGCCGGATGCTCGAGACGCCCGCACGCGCTCGGGCGGTCGCGCTGATCGAGGAATTCGGGCTCGACGGGATCGCCCTCGGAGAGCCGCATCGCGACTCGGCTGGTGCCCGGCTGTTGTTTCCGCCGCCCGAGGTCGACTTCGGCTGGGGTCTTGCCGCCTGGCTGCTCGATCGGGAGGGGCCCCGTCCGGACGCGAACGTGCCTGAGCTGCGGCTCACCGCCGTCCGAGACGCCCTTTCCCTGAGCAATCGTGAGGAGGGCGCGGTCCGAGACGTTTTGGCGGTTCGGTTGGGGCTCGCAGAGTTCCCGGCGTTACCGCTCCACACTCGTAAGAGACTCGCGGCCCGCCCGGGATTTCTTGGGGCGTGCTGGCTCCTCCGCGCCGAGCACTCTCCAGTTGCCGAGCTGATCGACGATTGGATCCAGACTGTGGCGGACGGGGATATCGCCCCGACTCCCTGGGTGACGGGCGATGACCTTCACCGATTCGGGCTGACGCCCGGCCCCGCGTTCCGGGACGTACTTGACGCGACCTACGACGCCCAACTCGACGGAGTGGTGGCAACCGAGGGAGACGCCCTCACGTTCGCCGAGCGACTGGTCCGAAGTAGAAGAAAAGCGTGACGACTCCACCTATTCGCCGCACCGGGCACCGTCTACGATGGGTAGAAGCGTGCACGAGACCGGCGAGAGACGCTCGCGCGGTTCGGACCGCACCAACCCGAGGCGTTCAACGATGAAGTTCGCTCGCGCTTTTATGCCAATCGCGATCGCTGCTGCGCTCGCCGGATCGTTCGTTACATCGTCCGTGCTGGCGACCGACACCCCGTCGGTTCCGACCACCATCGCTGTCCCGAAGGTGTATGTGATCCCAATGGAAGGCCAGATGGGAACAGACATCGACAAGTCCATCTACGAGGACATTGTCAAGGACGTCGCGAAGGCGAAGCCTGACATCATCGTGTACCGGTTGAAGTCGGCCGACTTCGACGACAACTACTACATGAATACCGACGATAAGCGCGAAGCCGGTATCAGCAAGCTCACCGACTATCGCGACATGGTGAAGTATCTGCGCACTGAGCTCCGCAGCTACCCACAAATCATGTGGGTCAACGACGCGGTTGGATGGAGCGCCTTGCTCGCGTTGGCTTGGCCTGACATGTACATGTCAAGCAAGGCGCGGCTCTTCGGGCTTGTGAAGGTTTCACAAACTGCGCTCGGCTGGGACGACCCCGACGTCGCTGCGAAAATGATGGCTGCGTGGACCGGCATCGGCAAGGGCTTCCTTGAGATGGGCGGCTACCCGCTTGAGATCGGCGACGCGCTCATGTTCCCGAAGAAGACGCTGAGCGCTCGTTGGGAAGGCCGCAAGGTCAAGTGGACGCTCGATAACGAAGGCACATGGATCGTTGACGACAACCCCGAACGCACGCCGCTGCTCAACGCTCAGATCGCCGACGACTCCGGCATCAGCGACGGAACCGCAGACTCAGTCGACGACCTGCTCTTCATGCTCGGCTTCCGCGAGTTCACCAAGATCGACTCGGGTGAGAAGCTGTTCAAGTCGTATGTAGATGACTGGCGCCGCGACTTCGCGAAGTGCGAGGATCTCCTCCGGCAAGTGACCGATCCCACGGGAACCTCAGGCGATGCGGAGAAGGCGATCGGGAAGGCGAAACGCGCGGCTGAGGACATCCTCGCCATGATGAAGCGCTACCCGGCGATTGAGACGCGCCTTCAACGTGAGCGAGGCGTCTCGCGTCTCGCGCTCGAGAATGGCATCGCGGCTGCGAAGGAACAGCTTCGCCGGATCAAGGAAGCTGAGCGGGCGAAGGGTCGCGGTCCTGGCGGCGGAGGGAATGCGCCGGGCGGCAGCGGGCTCGGTGGCGGCAAGTCGAAGTGATCGACGGTCACGGCATCAGCGAACAACTAGTGACACACTCATGAATGGTACTCATCGAATGAACAAGCTCGGAAGTCAAGATTGTGATATCCCTGCGGGCGCAAGATCGGGCGCTGGTAGGTCATCGCTCGTCCGTCGGCCGTTCGCGATTTTGGCGGCGGCGACTCTGCTCCTTACCTCGGTCGCGCTGGCTGAAACCCGACTTAGCTTCAAGAGCGGCCAATCGTGGCGCGGCGAAATCGCCGACACGGTTTCGGTGGTGTATGTCGAAGGTGGCAAGGAACTCACCCTTGAGGGCAAGCTCCTCCGCGCCGACAAGACCATGGTGGTGGTGGAAGGAATAATGCTCGGCAAGATTGCGAAGAAGACGATCTTCTTCGGAGACGTCAAGAGCATGACGACCACCACGAGTAGCGCGCCAGCGCCCGTAGCATCGACCTCCGGCGGCACGTCGACGACAACGCCTCCGCCCGGCGGCACCAGCGGTGGAACGACGACTGCGGCACCGTCAGGAGCGGCGCAGTCGGCGGAACACAAGACGCTTCCGGCGAACTATCAGGGAGTGCTGTTCCTGCCCATCGAGGGAATGGTCGGCACAGGTACCCGCGAAGACGAGATCAAAAAGATCGGGCAGGAAGCCGACCGACTCGGTCCGGGCCAGATCATCGTGATCGAGATTACCTCGCCCGGTGGAATGGTGATCGAGGCGGACCAGATCCATCCGACCATCATGGATATCCGTAAGCGCCACCGCGTGATCGCGTGGATCAAGGAAGCGATCTCCGCTGCGGCGTTCACCGCGCTCCATTGCGACGAGATCTACTTCATGAAGGAAGGGGCGATGGGTTCGATGACCATGTTTGCGGGTACGACCGCGATTCAAGGCGCGGAGCTCGATGCATGGCTCAAACTCGCTGGCGAGGTTGCCGCCGAGAGCGGTCGCGATCCGCAGATCGCCCGCTGCATGATCAAGAAATCTTTCGCGCTGAGCTACGACATACCTGAAGGCGGCGGTCCGAAGGACGCGGTGTTCCGTCCCGACACGAAGGGCAAGGTCGTCCTCGACACGCCGGACACCATGCTCACGATCAATTCGTCTCAGGCGCTCGCTTGCGGCATCTCTGATGGAACCGCTGATACCCCCGAAGAGCTCGCCAAGCTGCTCAACCTTCCCGAGTGGAAAGAAGTCAACGACGTCGGTCGCCGGCTCCACAAGGACTGGCATCGGACGCTCGACACGGGCATGGAAGAGATTCCGAAGCTCGTCTTCAGACTCGGCCGCACCGGCGGGATCGACCGCGTCGGACAGATCGGTGCCGACATCCAGACCTGCGAGAAGCTGTTGGCTTGGTGGGCGAAGTGCACCGAGTGCATGATCGAGCTCAGCCAGAAGGGCATCGGCGTTCCTCCTGAGGAATCTCTCAAGGAGCGCCTCATTCAACTCCGTGACGAACTCGCTGCGATTAAGAAGCAGGAGCGCGACAACAAGGCAGGGAACTAAGCGCTCGCAGCGCGCCGACTGCGCGACCGAAACGCGCGGCCAAACGCGCGACCGAAGATGACGAGCATAGTTCACCTCGGCCCCGGTTCGACCGGGGCCGTTTCTTTCCGCGAGGCTCAGCGCGAGCCCGACTCAACCCGGTACGCTCAGGGCCATGAGTGATTCGCTTCTCCCTCAGGACTCCGCTGGACCGCGCTGGCGTTTGATAGTCGGGGTGATTGGGCTCATCTACGGTATTGGCGGGTCGCTGATGTGGATCGCCGCGCTCGCTGGATCGTTGCTCTGGGGACCGATGATGAAGATGGCGGGCATGGGGGACATTCAAATGCCCGCAGTGATTCGACTCACATCGATCGTTCAGAGCGCGGTGCTCGTCGCCCTAGGAATTCTGCTCGCAATCGGCTCGATGAACCTGCTCCGGATGCGACCCTCGGGGGCGTCGATAATGCGGGCGTGGGTTGTCGTCCGCATGTTTGTGCTGATTGCGTCGTTCATTCTCGGATTCGTCCTGCTCCCGACCCAAGTAGCGTTCCAAGTGAAAATGGTCGAGGTACAGCGCGACGTCTTCCGCGAGCGGGGTGTGCCGGAAAAGGATCTTCCGGTCGCCGACCCTGCGAAGATCGAGGCGTGGATGCGCTATAGCCTCGGCGGTATCTCGCTCGTGGCAGCGGCGTTCCCAATTTTCGTCGGAGTCGTGCTCACCAATCGAAAGAAGAAGGCCGAGATCGATTCGTGGCGGACCATGATTCGATGATTCGATGATTCGATGATTCGATGA
>JAWXCC010000019.1:0-9345 GCA_034440475.1 Phycisphaerae bacterium
GAAATCAGGATGGAAGATGGCTTTGGTGGAGCGGACACAGTAGATCCCTCAGTTCCGCCATCGCTCGCCACGGCACGTCGGGCAATTCCTTTCGAACTGCTTCAGGTATGTGCTTCGCCGCTTCCCCCATCACTTCCAAGTTTCGAAGCACAGCATCGACGGTACGTTCATAACGGTCGAATGCAGCACGGTCTAGGCGCGCCATGTACGCGACCACGCGCCGACCACTCGCGACGATGTCGTCGACGATCAGATTCACCTCACGCGACACGCAGCCACTCCTAAGAGACTCGTTCGAGGACGTGTGGCCGAATCGCTTGGCGTGTCACGAGATCGACCCGTCGATGCAGGGCATCTTCGAGATCGAGCTTGAGTCCCATGAAGCGATCAAAGGTAGTCGGCCCGTCGAATTCGACGAAGAGATCGATGTCGCTGTCCGCGTTGCCCTCTCCGCGCGCGACGGAGCCGAAGAGCATCGCGCTTGTCACACCATGCTTGGGGCCAAAGGTGCGCAGAGCGTTGGCGACGCGGTCGATCATGAGGAAGCAGGATACTCGTACCGCAGGCAGCTAACTCGTCCCCGTTGGTGGCGCTACCGTCAAATCTTGTGTGCGGCGGCGTCGCGATCAGGCGGCGGCCTTGGCTTGGATGCCGTCTTGGAACAGGACGCCGGCGACCACGTCGCCGAGCAGTTCGCATGAGTTAAGTCCTCTCTCATGGCGCTGCGCTGCGCGCGCCAGCTTGAAGACCATCGCTAGGCGTGTCAACCCTGTGTGCCGGTTCGCCCCATCCGTCTCAAAAGTACCGCTCAACGAATCGCACTTCGGGGTCCGGCAGCGGCAGCGCTCCGGTTGCCATCGCAATCGATGGCCGGAAATGCTGTTGGTGGTCGGGCAGTTCGGTGAAGCCAAAGGTGCTGTAGAACGCGGGTTCGACTTCGGAGAAGAGCAAGAATCGCAGCGTGACATCCTCTTGATGCCGCATCAATTCCATGACGGCGCGCAGCAGTAGACTCGCCCAACCTTGCTTGCGATGTTCCGGCGCGGTCGCGACGGACGCGATGCCCATGAGCCCGCGCCGAAAGCGCAGCGTGTTCAGGTTGCAGAGGATCGCCCCGTCAAACATCTCGAGCAGATACCGCGTGCCGCGGAGGTGATTCGGGTTATCGTCGTATCGCGCGGTGAACGCGTTCATGTCCTCGCCCTCACCCCACACGTCGTGGCCGAACGCGAGCACCGTGCGGTTTTCCTCGGGCTGGACGACGCGCATGCGCGCGATCGGTTCGAATCGACGTTCCTGCCGGTCGTTCATGCCGTCGAACATCGCGCTCGGTCGCACCCAGTCGCTGCCGAGCTCGTTCTCGTACAGGCATCTATAGATGACATGCGGTTCCTTCGTCTCGGAGTGAAGGGCAGTCCCAAGGCCGAGGTACGGCTTGCCCTTGAAGTGACGGTAGAGAGTCCAAGTCATGGCTACAAAAGCGTCGTACCACGAAATCTGCGTCATGTCCTCTCTAGTGCGCCGCAGGCGGCGCGGCCACCTTCGGTCGAGGAAGCTGGTTCTCTGGCGGCGCCGCCTGGAATCGCGATTTGTGTTCCCTACGTTCGCATCGTTGCCCACACGAGTGCCCGACTGCTCAAATTTTCAGATGTACCCGCCGTGCATGTCTGGAGTGAGTCCTCGATTCCGCGTCATGGGACACGCCTCATTTGTCGCGACGGCATCGCGATGCGATGGGCGTACCAAGAGGAACCAGACCCATGTCTCCAACTCAGATCCAAAAGAACATTGGTGGCGCGCTCTCGGCTGCAATTCTCGCAGCAGGCCTCGCGTCGTTCTCCGGAGTAGCCTCGGCTGACTCCGTGGTCCTTGTATCGCCGAACGAAGAAGCCAGCGGCTTTTTTGGCTTCTGCGTCGCCGGCATTCCGGATTGCGACGGCGACGGGCACGACGATGTCGTTGTTGGCGCATCCGGCGAAAACGGCGGAGGTGTTAGTAAGGCGGGTCGCGCCTACATTTACTCCGGTGCCACCGGCCTGCTCATCCGCGGTCGCAGCTCGCCGAACGAACGCGGACTTGAATCTCACCCTTCTTGTCCGCGTGCGCGGACATTCTGCCTTCGACCAGACCGGCGGCCGTCGGGAAGGGAAGAAGAGCACGCGGTCTACGATCCGGGTTCGATCCATTCCGCGAGAATGCGACGACGCCCTCGGCTCGGCTTCGTTGAGGTCAAGGGAGCTCACTGTGAGCCCCGCACCACCGAAGTTCGAAGTCGTTAGGAGGCCTCAATGCCAGTCGTATCCGTCTTGTTTGCTGCGATTGCTCTGACCGCTGCCGCTCCGGCTGGCGTTCCCGCTGGGCAGACCGTTCTTGCCGCGCCGCTGGCGCCCACAGTTGCGGCCGCAGTGACATCGCTCCGTTTCTCGCCCGAAACGCTCGATCTCGGCGAGATGATTTCCGGCAAGCCGAAGTCAGGCACACTGACCGTCACGAATGCCACGAGCGCACCGCTGACGATCGTCGCCATCAAAGGAGCATGCGGATGCACGACTATCTCCGCTCCGCCAGCCGAGCCAGTGCCCGCCGGTGGCTCGTTCACAGTTGAGATCACAGTCGACCCAGGTGCCAAGACTGGTATCGATCTCGCGAAGTTAGTTCACTTTGCGCTGGAAGCCGAGGGGGGCGCGAAGACGCAGAGCATGACGGTCAAGGGTCACGTCAAGACGGTCGTTCGCGTTTCGCCGGACGTTGTTGACGCATCGCTTGTTCCCGATGGTGCCAACGGTGTCGTCACGCTCCACCACGTCGATGGGAAAGCGTTCGCTGTCACGTCGATTGAGCCAGCAGGATTGGTGCAACTGCCCGCGAGTTTGAGTGTCGAGCACACGCTGACGATCGATTGGCAGAAGTGGGTTGCTGCCGGACATCCGACGAAGATCACGGTATCGACGGATGCTCTCGACGCGGAGAAGCTCGTGATTCCGATCCGGTCGGCACCCGCAGTGGCGCTCTTCCGCCTGCCTGCCGCGTCGCCTGAGGCTCCGGAACGAGTCGCCATCGAAGCCGCGCAGGATGAAGTGATTCATGCAATCGACGCGAGCTTCGCTGCGTCAGGCCGCTCGAAAGATCTCAAGATCAAACTTCATCGCGAAACCGGAATGCTCTTCGTGCATGGCACCGACGCCGACGTCGCGACAGTTCGCAGTGCAGTAGCGCAACTCGGACCCAGTGCCAGCGTGCGTGAGTCTTCGAACTAGCCGAACTGGGCCCAAGACCACTCACCGCTGATGGCTTCCGTCACCATGACGCATACGACGACAGATGTAGCGAAAGACTGGTCGCTCGAACCAGCCGACGGGCGCGAGGCACCGACTTCTGCGGATTCCACCGCGGACGAGTCGGTGCGTGCGTTGACCGACGCGGTTGTCGCTGGTGACCGTGACGCGTATACACAGCTTTACTGCTCGCGCTGCGAATTCGTCGAGCGCGAGGCGGCGCGACGGCTAGGGCGTCGTCGAGATCTCGCTTCGGACGCAGCCCAAGAGGTGTGGATGCGAGTCGCGCGCTCGCCGCGGCGATCCGAAAATTCCAATCAACTCGACGCGTGGCTCAAGCGTGTGGTTCAGTCTGCGGTGATCGACTTGCTGCGCAATGAACTGTCGCGACGACTGCGTGAAGAAGCGATCGCTGAGTCGCGGCACGAGGCTCAAGAGTTCGTCGCCGACGTGGAGTTACTCGAAGCGATGCGCCACGACTTGCAGGGGCTCGGCGCTTTGTCGAGTGATGAACGGTCCATGCTTGAGCTGCGCGCCCGCACCAGTGTGACGCTCAGCCAGTTCGCCTCGATCTTCGGCCTCGGCAGAGCCAGCATCGATAGCCGATTACGCCGCGCCGCTGCGCTCGCGCGAAAGTCCAGCGAAGGAGTCTTGCCATGAAGGAACATCAACGGATCGCATTGGAACGAGGACTCGCAGAATTCGATCGCGCAGTGGCGCGAAGAAAAACTCGTCGTCGTGCGGTCACCGGAGGCGCGCTCGCTCTGGCGCTGGTCGCCGTCGCCCTCATCGCCACTCGCTTCGGGATTGGGTCCAATCAAGGCACGCCGCTCCCAAATGTCCAATTCGTTGCTGTTCGTCAGCCGCTTCCTTCGTACGTCGAAGTCATCGAAGACGATGCGCAGTTGACCGTCGAACTCGAACTGGCGAGCGCATGCGAGCGCATCGGTCGAAACGCGGGACGCATCTACGTCATGGAATGCACGCGGGGCGGGGGGTGAGTAGCTGCGCGGACGCGTCGCGCACCCACCAAGCGACGCCTCGTGGCGTGGCACAGCGATGAGGCAAGTTTGCAAGTTGCGCTGCGCGGTGATGCACACGGGTGTTGCGATTGGACGCGATTTTGCGATCGTCTGAAGTTGCCCGATCCCGAGCGAGCCCAAACGGCGTGCGTAGATAGGCAAGCCCGCAGCGATCCACACCGTGCGACGTGTTTCGTCGTGGCGCCGCGACAGCTTGCCTGGAGTAGAACCAATGCCGGTCCGATCCCTCGCGCCCCGTCGCCCCGTTCTTCTGCCCGTTCTTCTCGCCGGCCTAGCGTCGTTCGGAGCAGCTTCCGCGGCGGACGCAGCTATCCGATTCGTCAACGCCGCTCAAAACCTGCCGATCGCATCGCAGAACGGTACGACATGGACGTTGGCCTTTAAGAGCCTAACGAGCGCTCTAGCCGTCAGTCTCGATGGCGATCAGATTTGGGTCGCGGAAGGGACCTACGTGCCGTCAAATACGGCGAGCCGTTTCGCGACCTTCTCGTTGAGTAAACAGTTAGAGATCTACGGTGGCTTTTTGCCCGGCGCAGTCGCGCTGACCGACCGGGATCCCGCCGCGTATCCGACGATTCTCAGCGGCGATCTCGGTGTTATCGGTGACACGTCCGACAACTGCTTCCGTGTCGTGCAGGTCACGAAGGCGTCGTCGATCGACGGGTTCACGATTCGTGACGGCAATGCAAACAACGCTGGCCCGGGCTTCACGTCCGGCACCGGGATGTTCATCACATTCGCAACGAACGTCAAGGTTCGCAACTGCCGGTTCACGGCGAACGCCGCGACCAGCCGAGGTGCAGGCGTCCAATGCTTAAGCACGGTGGCGCTCTTCGCGGGCTGTGTGTTCGACGGCAATGTCGCAAACAACGCCGGCGGTGCGCTCGACGTTCAGCAGGCGAGTTCGACACTCGTGAACTGTGGGTTCTTCGGAAACTCGGGACTGGGCGGTGCCGGCGCGTTCTTCCTCGATTCCGATGGCACGACGCTCCAGAATTGCGTCTTCAGCGGCAACACCGCGGCCCAAGGCGGTGGCGCGATTGAAACCTCGGGGACCGACGCTTCGATGCAGAACTGCACGTTTGTCGCTAACAAAGCGATTTTGCTTCCGGGTGGTGCCATTGTCCAAGCCTTTAGTAACGGCGTGGTCGCGATTGGCAACTGCGTCTTTCAAAAACACCGAGGCGCCATCGGCACCCGACATTTCTAACCTCGCGACGATGACGGTGCAGTGCTCGTGCTTTTCCGGCACGCCATTCGCCGGTGTGACGAACCTCACGGCGAACGCGCAACTGGTCGACGCGAACGGCGCGGACAATATCAAGGGGACGCTCGACGATGATGTCCGTCTGTTGCAAGGATCGCCATGCGTTGATCGTGGGTACGGCGCGCTCCTGCTGGCGGATTTCGCTGACCTCGATGGGGACGCCAACGTGACCGAGCTCGTGCCCTTCGACCTCGATGGCCACGCGCGGCTCATCGACGATCCGAAGGTCGACGCCGGGAGTGGGCGAACGACATTCCTCGACCTCGGCGCGTACGAATTCGACCGTCCGTCTCGCATCATTTTCGTCGACGACAGCGCTCGCGGCGACAACGATGGATCGTCGTGGAAGAATGCATTTCGCAACCTTCAGGATGGCATCGCTGCAGCGAACGCATTCCCACATCCGAAGCCAATCGAGATCTGGATCGCCGAGGGTACCTACCTTCCGACCGACACCAGCGATTGGACAATCAGCTTCAAACCGGAAGGCACAGTCAAGGTGTTAGGCGGCTTTGACGCGACAGAAGACAGTCGCTCGCAGCGAGATCCGATCGAATACCCGACAGTTCTCTCGGGCGCGATCGGTACCGCTGACGCCGACGACAACACGTTCCACGTGCTCGACTTCTCTGGCGACAACGTCACGGACAGCCTCATCCTCGACGGCCTCGTCATCTTGGACGGATTCGCGAAGGGTGGCGACGGACCCTCGATCGGTGGCGGTGTACGCGTCCGTAACGGCGCGGCTCCGACGATCACGAACTGCCGCTTCCTCTCGAACTATGGTCACGACGGCGGCGGCGCAATCGGCATTCACGGGTCCTCGTCGCGCGCCAGCATCGCTAACAGCTTCTTCGCCGGAAACGAAGCGAACGCCGCTGGTGGCGCGATTTTGGTGACCGCCGGGGCCTCTGGGACGACGATCATCAACTGTACGGTCGCGAACAATCTCGCGGTTGTAGGCGGTGGCATGGCATTAACGAGTGCAGGATCCAGTGCCACAGTGGCAAACTCAATCTTGTACTTCAATCAAGACAATGACGGTTCCGGCGAGACATCGCAGCTCTCGCCGCGCGATGGCGCGACGGTGAATCTTCGGTACTCATGCCTGCCCTGCGCTGACAACGAACTGCCGGGACTGAAACTCATCGGACTCAATCCGCGGTTCAGCAAGCTCGAAGGCTCAGACGGCGAGATCGGTACGCTCGACGACAGCGGAGACCTCGCCATCGGCAGTCCGTGCATCGATGCAGGAACGGAATCGTTCGGTCTCGGCGGAACGTTTCCCATCGATCTCGTCGATCTCGACGATGACGGCGACGTCGTCGAACTGCTCCCATTCGATATCGAAGGAAGCAGTCGCTTCATCGATGATCCAAGTGTTTCCAATATCGATTCGCCGGTCGATATGGGCGCCGACGAAGCCGACTTCACGGGATTCGGACCCGGACTCGTCGGCGATCTCGACTTGAACGGTGTCGTCAACGGTGCGGATCTTGCCCTAGTGCTTGGTGCCTGGGGTTCGGGCGATCCTGCGTACGACCTGACGGGCGACTGCTCGAACGACGGCGCGGATCTCGCGACCGTGCTCGGCTCGTGGACGGGCTAACACGCAGCGCGCCGGTGTCGATCGACGCATCTCCTTCGCCCTCGTTCCGCGTCGCGCGGGGCGGGGGCGATGTCCGTCGTGGCGGGCTGCTACACTCAAAACCGTGTTACGCCCCGTTGCAACGTTCCTCGTAATACTCGCCGTTCTCCTGCAAGGCGTTAGCCACATAGCTGGTTCCGCCTGCGTCGTGGACTGCCAGTTGCATGAAGATCATTCGCACGAGCACCCTTGCGACGGTAGGGACGATGGGCGGCAGGCTCTCTTCAGTCCGTTCCATGAACATGGTCCGGCCACGCCGCCCCATGTCCACGTTTGCGAGTCGGATCCGACGGTGCCACACGCGCGAGTGCGCGTGGAAGTCCCAAAGATTGATGTCACGCCCGTCGCGATTATCGCCGTGGTGGTGATCGACGTTCGCGTGAGCGCGCGACCGGTGGTGCGCAGGGCGCCCGAGCGCTGGTGTGCCGGTCCGCCGCCGTCGATTCGTACAACTCGCCTCTTGATCTAGCTCTCGCCAAGCGGCCGCTGCAGGGCGCGCGGTGACGCGCGCTCATGTCGCTCGGTGCGCGAGATGTCGAGCCTCGAACGCTCGACTGTCGCGCGTGATCTTGGATCATTCCGATCACGGAGACTCAATGGTGTTTCATAGAGATCTAACGCTCGCAAATCCGCGATCTGCGGCGATGCTGGTGATTGGCCTCCTCACGGGATGTGTTGTCGGCTGTCAGGCGTACGAGCGCAAACCGCTCGATGCGCCGGGCACCGCTGCGGCGTGGCTCGCGCGCACTCCCTCGGATGAAACCGCGCGGCAGTTCGCCGAGCGGCTCGCGCTCGCGGAGGGGCGGCCCGCGGACTCGTTCGACCCATCCGACGGCCTCACGCTTGCGGAAGGCGAACCAGTCGCGATCGTGTTCAACCGTCATCTCAGACTCGCGCGGCTCGAGGCGAACGTTACGCGCGCGACATCGGAGTTCGCCGGACTTTGGGCAGACCCGGTCGCTGGCGTCGAACTCGAACGCATCCTCGGTGGTGTTGCAAATCCATGGATCGTCGCAGCGACCATCGGAATCACGCTACCGATTTCGGGGCGACTCGAAGTCGAGAAGGCACGCGCGGGAGCGGCGTACGTCGCGGAGCTGCAAGGAGTCGCGGCGAAAGAGTGGGCGACCCGCGCCGCGTTGCGCGAGATGTGGCTCGCGTGGTCGGCCCAGGTCATTCGAGCCGAACTTGCTAGTGAGCTGGTCGAGCGCCTCGGCGTAGTGACGGCGCTCGCCGAGAAGCAAGAGAAAGCGGGTGTGCTCTCGCGCATCGATGCGCGACTCTTCGTCGTCGAACTCGCAGGGCGCGAAGCCGACGCGATGACGGCGTCGGCGCTGACCGTCGAACTTGAGCTTCAAGTTCGCGACGTGCTCGGGCTCGCGCCGGAAGCGCCGATCCGCCTGCTGCCATCGCTCACCTTCTTGCCGCGCGTGGCTGATCTCGAAGACTTGCGCACGTCGATGGAACGCGGTAACACCGAGTTGGCTGCGGTGCGAAGTACGTACGAGGTCGCGGAGGAATCCTTGCGGCTTGAGATCCGCAAGCAGTACCCCGACCTCACGATCGGCCCCGGCTACAAGAACGAAGATGATCACTCGCGGCTTCTGCTTGGATTGTCGATGCCAATGCCGCTGTGGAACCGCAATCAACAGGGAGTGGCAGAAGCGACGGCGAAGCGCGAAGTGGCGCGAGCGCGCTTCGAGACCACCTATGAACATCTCGCTTCACGTGTCGCGATCGCGCTCGCGCACTACCGAGCCGGGCACGATGTGCGTGAGTCACTCGAAGCGCGTGTTGTTCCGCTCGCTGATCAGCAAGACGCGGATGTTCGGCGGGTAGCAGAGTTAGGCCGTGTTGATCCGCTGATTCTCCTCGCAGCGATTCTGGCTCAGCACTCCGCGAAGCTGCGCCTCACTGATGCGATGGCGGTCGAGTCGATCGGCGCGGTGCGACTGGATGAGCTGATCGGTCCGCCCATGCGCGTCGACGCCGCGACGACAACGATCGCGCCTTCACCTGAACCTGTGTTCGAAGGGAACAGCCCATGAGTCAACAGAGCATGATTCAACGTACGCGCCAGCCTCGATCGCTCGTGCTTCTCTCCACGCTCGC
>JAWXCC010000020.1:0-7172 GCA_034440475.1 Phycisphaerae bacterium
CGAGGTAATCCGAGGTAATCCGAGGTAATCCGAGGTAATCATGGAACTCGCGCAGGCTGCGGCTCTCGCGGTTGCGACCTACACGCTCACCGGACTGGCCTTCGCCCTCTACTTCGCGATGTCGGGTGCCGCCCGCCTCGATCCGAGCGCGAGCGGAGCCTCGCTCGGTGCCCGACTCATTTGGATGCCTGCCGCCACCGCACTCTGGCCGGTACTCCTTCGCCGGTGCCTGCGCGCGACTGATCCTCTGAAACGGTCGGAGCATCCGTCGTGACCCGCGGCCAGCGCTCAGGGCACCTCATCATGTGGTTGATCCTCGCGCCGTTAGCGATCGCAGTCGTCGTCACCGCGCTCGCCCTGCGTCCCGCAGCTCCCGTTGAGCCGGCACTTCCCTCGAAGATCACGAGCGGCGGAGCGAAACGATGAGCGTCCGCTACACCGCAGTCGGCTGGAGTCGACATAAGCTCGTCTACGACAGCATCGTTGTCGGCGCGGCAGTTGCCTTTATTCTTTCATTCGTCGTCATCAGCAAGGTCACGTTCCCCGGGGCGCACGGCGTTTCAGATGAAGTACTCGTTCTGCGCGCCCTCGGCACCTGCGGGTTCACGTTGCTCACCATCACCCTCTCCATCGGACCGCTCTGCCGACTCAGCCCTCGCTTCCTTCCAGTCCTTTCGAACCGCCGGCATCTTGGGGTCATTGTGTTCTTGATCGCCCTCGTGCACGGTGGCTTTGCGACCGTCTACTACCACGGCTTTGGCAACGTGAATCCGCTGGTATCGCTGCTGAGTGCTAACACGCAGTTCAACAGCATTGCGAGTTTTCCGTACCAACTGCTCGGACTTGCGGCGCTCGTCGTTCTCTTTCTCATGGCTGCGACGAGTCACGACTACTGGGTGAAGAACCTAACCCAACGCTGGTGGAAGCGGCTGCACATGATGGTGTATCTTGCGTACGCGCTGCTCGTCGCGCACGTCGCGCTTGGCTCGCTGCAAGTCGAGCGGAATCTGCTGCTCCCGGTGACGCTCGCGACGGGACTCTTGTGTCTCGCTGGGCTGCACATCGCCGCGGGTATCGTCGAACGGCGGAAAGACCGCGGATACCCACAGGGCGGCTCACCTTGGATCGATGCGGGTCTCGCGGACACCATCCCAGAAGGTCGCGCTCGCGCGATCGCCACTTCTGGTGGCGAACGCATCGCTGTCTTTCGACACCAGAGCGCGCTGAGCGCGGTCGCCAACGTCTGCCCGCACCAAGGTGGTCCGCTCGGTGAAGGCAAAGTGATAGATGGCTGCATCACTTGCCCATGGCACGGATGGCAGATTCGCCCGCACGATGGGTGCTCTCCGCCGCCTTTCGCCGAGCGGATTCAAACGTACCGCGTCCGCGTGACCGCGGGTCGAGTGGAAGTGAACGTGCAAGCGCTCGCGCCCGGAGCCGCGACGGAACCGGTACCGCTCCGGCGGCAATTGCAGGAGTCGACCCGTGGATGAGCGCGAAGGCAAGACGTCGCCCGAGGACACCTTCTACGTCGGCTACCTCGCCGCGCCGGCATCGACGATTCGTCTCACGCGCATCCTTGCGGTTGCGTCGCTCGTCGCCCTCATTCTTCTCGGTGCTGCACTCGCGACCGCGCGACGTGATCCTGGGTCGGCCGTGTGGGACACCGCGATGCGGCGCACGTTCAGAGGCTCGGTGCAGTCGTCGCCGTATCCGATGATGCATCTCACCGAGGCCTCCGGCGAAGTCCCGAGCGGCACCACGCTCTTGATTGTCGAGATGGGAAAGCACGGTGGCCAGCGCGCCGCTCCACTCGACGGACATCGGGCAACGCTCACCGGCTATCTTCTCGTTCGTGACGAACGCCGCATGATCGAGCTCGATGAGGGACCGGATGCGCTCCAAGACGACGGCCCCGACACAAGTACGCATTCCGAAACATCGCTTGGCGAAGTCGATCTCGCGGGTGAGATCGTGGATTCGAAGTGCTACCTCGGCGCCATGAAGCCCGGCGACGGACGCGTGCACAAGGAGTGCGCGATTCGCTGTGTTTCCGCAGGAGTTCCGCCCATGTTGGTCGTTCGCGATGCGCTGGGTCAGTCGGCGCAACTCGTCCTGTGCGATCAACAGGGGGCACCGCTCGGACCGCGCCTCCTCCCGCTCGTTGGATCGCCAGCGCGCGTGCGCGGTGAGGTCCTTCGGCGCGGCGACCTGTTCTTCCTCCGAACCACACTTGAAAACATCCGCACAGTAGACGACGTCGCCCAGCGCGGTGCTGCGTCAGACCCCGCCGCGCTGTCATCCTTGTCTCACTGATTGGAACTCTGCATGCGCACTACATCGAACATCATCGATCCCGCATTGCCCTTCGTCGATGCTCGCAACGCCCTGACTCAGGTGCTGGAGCAGGTCCATCAACTCCTCTCATCGCTTTCGCAGTCTCAGTACGTCTCTTCACCGGTTGGCCCCGTCCACTCGGCCATCAGTTCGCACGTTCGTCACACGATTGACCACGTGCAAGCGTGGCTCGCTGCGACAGAAACGGAGACGATCGACTACGAGCATCGTGAACGCGGCACGGTCGTCGAGCGGGAGCGCGATGTCGCGATCGCAACCATTCGGGCGCTGATTGATGCCATCAAATCGGTCGCGCTCGATGACGCGCTTCAGCCGTGGGCCATGCGAGCACAAGTGACGGAGAACGGTTCCTTCATTGCGCTCGAGACGACACCGCTCCGCGAGATCATCTACGTGCTGAGTCACACGATTCATCACAACGCCCTCATCGGCGTGATGGCGCGAGTGCACGGAGCGGCGCTTCCCAACGGTTTCGGACACGCGCCGGCCACGCTCACCTACAACTCGACGACCGCGCAAACATGTGCACACTGACGGTGATCGCCGACAAGTCGACGACTCGCGTGATCATGAACCGCGACGAGCAGCGGTCCCGTGCGACCGCGCTCTCCCCCTGTGAGCGGGCAATCGGTGCCGCCCGCGTCGTCATGCCGATCGATCCAACCTCGGGCGGCACGTGGATCGCCGCCACATCGACGGGACTGATCTTCGCTGTCCTCAATCGCAACACGCAGCATTCGACGCGTCGATCCTTCGCTCGCTCGCGCGGCTCGATCATCGCTGAACTCGCCGATGCGGCGAACGTTGACGATGCGACGAACGCCGCCCAGCGCCTCGTCACGAGCGAGTTTCTCCCCTTCCGCATCATCGTTGTCGGCACCGTGACCGTCGCCGAGATCGTGGCTGACGCAGCAGTTCAGTCACTCGCGACGCACGTGCACTCGCTCGTCGAGCCACTTCTCTTCACGTCATCGGGACTTGGTGACCAGGTCGTCGAAGCACCGCGGAGGGAGCTCTTCGATCGAATCTTTGATAGTCCGGCGCAGCACTGGGCCGCAGCGCAGCGTGAGTTTCACGCACATCGATGGCCCGAGCGACTGGCGCAGAGCGTTCATATGGCGCGCGATGAAGCTCGCACGGTGTCGCGCACCACGATCGTGCGCACTCCACGTTCAATCGAGATGTCGTACGAGCCCGAGGACGAGAACGTATTTGGCGTAGCGTCGGTGATCGGTCTTCCAAGGATGTCTACCGAACCGCACGAGATCACTCCGTGAGTCGCGCCGAAGCGATGCCTTCCGAAGCAATCGTTCGCGATTCGGCAGCGATCCCTCTCGCGTGGCGAGCTCGCGCCAACGTCGATCGACTGTGGCGCTGGGAGTTCTGGCCTCGCAGCATTTTCTATGCGCCCCTCGTGCCTGCGCTCGCACTGCTCGCGCTCCGCTACCGTTCAGCCACGGTGTGGACCGCCGCAAACCCGGCGATGCCGCACGGTGGGGTCGCTGGCGAGAGAAAGTCGCAGATACTCGCTGCGCTGCCAGCGCCGTGGGCGCTCGCCACGGAACTCATTCCCCTCACGACGGGGAGCAAACGGCTCGAACAACTGTTGCGCGCGATGGACGATCGTGATTGGTCGTTCCCCGTCGTCCTCAAGCCGGATGTCGGTGAACGCGGCGCTGGTGTGCGACTCGTCCGCGACTGCGACGAAGCGGCGGCTGCGATCAGCGCGTGCTCATACGACCTCGTCGCGCAGCCGTATCACCCGGGACCGTTCGAGGCGGGCGTGTTCTACGTACGTCAACCCGGCGCGACGAGCGGCTCGATCTTCTCTATCACCGACAAACGATTCCCGACCGTGACCGGCGACGGCCGGTCGTCGATTCGACGTCTCATCTGGAAGGACACACGCCTGCGGATGCAGGCCGCTCGCTTTCTCGAGCGCCTCGGACCGAGCGCGAAACAGGTGCCCGCTACCGGCGCCATCGTCCGACTCGCAATCGCCGGGAATCATTGTCAAGGCACACTCTTCGCCGACGGAGTTCATCTGATCACGCCTGCGCTCACGCGGCGCTTTGATGACATTTCTCGGGCATTCCCTGGCTTTTACTTCGGACGCTTCGACGTTCGCTACCGCTCCGTCGAGTCGTTCATGGCGGGCACCGACTTCGGAATCGTCGAACTCAACGGCGTCTTGTCTGAGTCCACGAACATCTACGACCCGACCCGTTCGCTCGTCGCCGCCTACGCGACGCTGATTCGGCAATGGTCAGCGGCGTTCGCGATCGGCGCGGCGAACGCCCGAGCCGGTCACCGCGTGAGTGGCGTACTCGAACTGTGGCGACTTCTTCGTTCGCATGCGTCGCGCCAGGCACCCAGTCCGCTCGCGGACTAGTGCGCCGCGTCATCCAGTTCTCAAGGTTCGAAAGGCATTCACCTCAGAGGCTGAACCAATACCCGTCGGGTCGCTGAATTCCGTTGTGCTGTGTGCATGGCTCATAGCAACGTCCCGTCTCTCTCAAAGCGGCTCAGCGCCGCTTGTCGCGAATTGCCCGCAGCGCCGCAATGATGTCCGTCGGCTCCGCCCGCTTCCGATAGTCGCTGTCGATGAACGCGTAGGTGATGGTTCCGGTCTGATCGATCACGTACGTCGCGGCGAGCGGAAGCGTGTCGCCCTCGCCACCATTGAGCTTCTTCAGGTCAAGCCGCCCCTTGAACATCGCTGCGACGGCAGGCGGCAATACATACCTAACGCCATAACGCTCCGCGATCGCGTTGCCTGAGTCAGACAGCACGGTGAACGTCAACGCGTTCTTTTCAGCGGTAGAAAGCGATGCATCCGGAGTTTGCGGCGAAATCGCAACGAGCTGTCCACCGAGTTCTTTGAAGTCGCCGAGCGCCTCCTGATACGCGTGGAGCTGGATCGCGCAGAACGGACACCAAGCGCCGCGGTACCAGGTCAGCACGACGGGTCCGTTCGATAACAACGAAGCGAGTGATCGCTTCGTCCCCGTCGCGTCTGGCAACTCAAAGTCGGGAGCATGCGCGCCGACCTTGAGAGCACGGTCGAGCACTCCGGTCGCAATGATGTCCTTGACGCCCTGCTCGTATGCGGCGAGCGCCTCCGGTGGCGTCTTCTTGGCGAACTCCTCACGCCGAAGGTCGAGTGCTTGCTGCAACGACGCCATCGTGCGCGGCGTCTCGCCGCTGAGCGTCTTCCAATGAGCGTCCGCAGCCTGAGCTTCGGCCGCATGGTCACCGCCCGACCACTTCGCGCGAGTGTCAGCGAACAAGCCCTTGTAAAAGACGAACAGGCGTCCGTCGCGAACGATGAAGCTTGTGGGGTCGACATCCACCTTTTCGCCGTCGCGCATCGCCCAGGCGCACCATCCGCCGTGAGCGGGCTCGTATCGACCGGGGTTCGCGAGGAAGAGGTCTCGATGGGCGACCGACGCGAATCTGTACGTCGCCCCGCCGGATTGCACTTCAATCTTGGCATCACCCTTGGTGGCTTTTCCGCCACCCTCGGAAAAGTAGGCGACCGGATCGAATCCTTGGAGCGCCAGTGCCGATTTATCGAGGTTCCATGCCCCGGTGTTTCGAACGACTTCCGATGCCGCAGATGCCTTGACGGGCGCAGGTGTAGGTGGTGGAGCCGACGCGGGACCTTGTCCACGCGTAGTTCCTGATACGAACGCAACCGAAGCGACGAGCGTGGATGAGCAGATGAGGAACCGAAGCGTCCCAGTTCGAGGGGCGGCGGGAAAGGCGAATCGCATGAAAGCTCCTATGGTGGGGCGGCCTCGTGCGATGCCAGCGGCAGTCGGGAGTTACGCCGCTTGGTGATCGCGGCAACCGCTTCGGCAGGCCAGCCGCGACCCGCGGCTGCGACGGCGGCTCCAAGCCGGAAAATCAAGCACCACGATTCTCACAAACGCTTCCGCGATCAGTCGATACAACCCCGATATGGCACGGAAGCCTTCTCCTTCGGCCACCCACTCGGGTGCCGCCTCGGTTGTCGCCAGCGTCCTCCCCGACGCCGGGCTCTCACGTCGCATCGCCTGGGTTGTCGCGTCGGGCGCTTGGACCTTCGCGTTCCTCGCTCTGGCGAGCTTTCAGATCACAGACTGGCCTTCGCATGTCGTGAGCGTGCACAACGACCCAGCGGCGAACCTCCTTGGGCGCATGGGTGCGGTGATGTCGTACTGGACGTACGTCGTCGTCGGTATCGGCGTGTGGATTCCCGTACTCCTTGCTGGCGTCGCGCTGACGTACTCAGCGCTCGGTCGACCGATCCAACACTGCGTCGTGCGCGGCATCGGTGCCCTCCTCATGATGCTCGCGTTCTCGTGCCTTCACGCACAGTGGATGCCATCCGTCGGTTCGCTCACCGGATGTGACGCCGGGCTCTTTCCGATGTGGTGCGCAGAGCAACTCTCTGAGCGCTTCGGCGGAGTTGGCGCTAGTTTGCTCTTCATCCTGGCGCTCGCGCTCGGCGCTGTCGTTGCGATCGATGAAGTCGTCTTCGCGCTACCGCAAGCGATTCTGCGCACGTTGAGTTTTCTCGATCCTATCTGGAACTTCGACTGGGCTGGCCTCGTGGCGACGCTTCGCTCGAAGCTCGTTGGCGTGCGCCCCGAGCCCATCGTGATTGGCGGCGGTCGCACCGGCACCACGCGTTCTACGCGGGCCAAAGCCTCGAGTACGGTCGCGCCCGTTGAAACCACGGACGAGGAAGAAGAGAGCGACGCGACTGAAGAGTCTGAGGAAGAAGACGCGGACGAAGTCGAAGACGACGATGACGATGACGACGACGA
>JAWXCC010000021.1:0-4772 GCA_034440475.1 Phycisphaerae bacterium
CAAGGTCCCGTTCGTCCTGCGGCACTTAGAGGAATGGCAGCGCGCGCGGTGAGCTGCCCCTCGCTCCTCTCGTCACGCATCACAACGGACACACCCATTCGATCGCGCCCAAAGGTGTGTCGCAGTTTCCCACGATCAAGTTCTCCGCCGACTCCTCAGTCGCAATCACAGTTCTGACTCACACGTCGACCCTTCGCCGTGGGTTCCAAACGGGTGTGTTCCGTGTGTTGCCCAACGCTTCCACTGTCATGCCGTCCGTGATGCGGAGCGTTCGCCGCGCAGACTCCAGCATGTGCGTGAGTCGAATTCGGTCCTCGCCATCGCTTCGCGCGGATTACGCGGCATGGAGGAGTCTCGCCTGTGCGATCAACTTCTCGCGGAAATGGCGCGAGATCTCGCGCGGCGTGCGCAGGTCGACCTTGCGGCCGATGAGCGCACCCAATTCGTCCTCCAACTGGGCGATGCTGATGAGCGTGGGTATCCGGCTCGGCATGAACTCCACCAGCATGTCCACGTCGCTCTCCGCGCGGAAATCGTCGCGCAGAATGCTGCCGAACACGGAAAGTCTGCTTACACCGTGACTGCGGCAGAGGCCTGCGAGCGGCTCGCCTCGAAAGCACACGCCGTTGATGACCATGCCCGGGATTCTACAGCGCCTCCACTTTGGACCCATCAATACACAGTAGGACACAGTTGCCGCAGACATTCGAATGCAGCTCGGCGGTCGGCGTTTGCGACTGAACGCTGACCAAGATGTCAGTCCGAGACGCGTCGTGTGACCTGTGGCCGCATCTTGAGTTGGTGGGTCGGGCGCATCGGTGTGAGCACGTTGCTCTCCGATTCGTGTCGCCCACACGAATCGCATCGCCGCGAGTGTCAGACACCCAGCTCCGATCGCCGGTGCGGCGTGAGGTTCGCCATAGATCACCCGTGCGTTACTCTCACCGCCGATGCCTTGGGAATGCGCGGACTGCGGGTATCTCGTTGTTGGGCGCGACGCCATCTGCGCGGAGTGCGGGGCGCGAGCCTCGCGATTCCTGTTCGACTCGGCGGGCGTTGCTCAAGAAGAGGTGAAGCGAGGGTCGGCGCCGTCAGCTCGGTCGTGGCGAAAGCGCCTCGCCGTGGCTATTCGTGTTGCAATCGGAGTCGGCATTCTTTGGATCTTCGTCGCGGTCGTTGTCAACGTTAGTATGAGCACCGGCGGTGCGTGCTGGCTCGCTGTCGCGGGGCTTCTCCTCCTCGCGTTCTGGCGGCCACTGCTCGGTCTGCCTTCGGTGCGGCACACGGCGCCTTCGACGGGGGTGTGGATTGAAGACGGCACGCTGTTTGGTTCGTTCGAGGACGGCGTCACTGAGTGTGACTTCATCTGCGAGGACGAGAGCATTAGTTTCCCGCTCGAGGTGATTGACTCGATCTCATCCGTGGTCGCCGACGGAATTGGATGCTGGCGGATGACGCTGAGGGTGACGGATCGCGCGCCGGTCACACACAGCACGCGATGTTGGCATCATCGCGGCGAAGTTGCGATTCAATTCTGCGCATCGGCCTCCGAGGCTGTTGAAGTGGAGCGAACGGTGCGAGACCCCACCACCGAGGCACAACAGTTCGCGCCTTCGCGCACTACCCGAAGTTCGAGCGCTCGCGAGCGCATTCGCGAGACGCCGCTGTCCGCGCTGTGTTGAGCTGCTGGGCGACGCAAGTTCATGTTCGCGCTGCGGTATTCTGTTGCCGATGGACGCGCTGACGGTGCCCATTCGACGGCGGATCTGGCCGTTTGCTACGCGCGACCTCCTGATTGTCACCGCTGATTCATGGTTTCCTCGTTCAGCCGGCTACCCTGATCGTCCGCGCTCGCTGGCGCGGGTGTTCGACATCGACGTGCGGTGCCTTCGCCGGAGAGCACCACAGTCAGCTGTGATCGTGTTCCAGCCCGCCACTCAAGTAGGCCGCCCAAAACCGGTGTCTTTTCGACTCAGGCGCGTGCAAGAGATTGTTATGCAAACCGAACTCACGAGCCGCGACGACGCTGAGCGTTTAGCGATGCTGCTTGAAGAGCGAAGGCGCGCTGCGCAAGACGTGGAAACAAGCGGTGAACCGCTGCCCCCAGTTCTCTGACGCGACATCGCACATGTTTCCTTCCATGGCATACCGCAGGATCGGCTGCGGCCGTTCGCCTGCCACCCAAGTGACCGGAACGGACCCCGAGGTCTCCTTCAAGTCCGACGGGAAGCGAGCAATCGGAGCAGACTGGATAGAAAGCGATTCCCCCGACCGCAGTTCGGCGACTACGCTGGCCGTCATGAAGTCTTCAATCGCTTCCCTTTCGCTTGTTCTCTCGACGGTCGCCACGCTGACCCTCGGCGGCATGACGATCTCGAGCGCCTCGGCAGTAAGTCCGCAGGCCGCTCCGCCGGCGCGGGCTCCAGCTCAACAAGAGGTGCCGGCGCGCACAGCGCCAGCAGCTCCCGCGCCGCAGGTGCCCGCGAGTGAAACGGTCGCGCCTCCGCTTTCCGCAGACGATGCGAATGCAACGCTGCCCGAGGGCCTTAGGGTCCGCGATCCGGGTCGGCAGCCGGCGTTTAAGGGCGGACCGGCGATCTACTTCCACGAGGTCGATCACGACTTTGGTCCGATGACGAACGCCCAGACGAAGCACCATCGATTCACCTTCTTGAATGCTGGCGACGCTCCGCTCATTATTGATGCGGTCGTACCGAAGTGCGGCTGTACGCGTCCGACGTTCGATAGCGAGAAGGTCTACCAGCCCGGAGAGTCGGGCTTCATTGACATCGCGTTCACACCGCCGACCGGCGGCCATCAGGCCAAGGCGATCGTCGTCAAGTCGAACGCCGGATGGCCAGCGGATGTGTTCAACATTCGAGTGATAGGCAACGTCGAGTCGGTCCTTTCCTTTGAGCCGAAACAATTTGATTTCGGCGAGGCGCGCCGCAGCGGGAAGTGGGACGCTGACGTCAAGGTAGTCGCCGACGCGAAGGCCACGACCTTCGACACAGTCACCTCGCGGAGTCCGGAGATCACAGCAGCTTTTGTCGGTGAAGCACCTCACCGCGGCGAAGTCACGATCAAGATCAGCGTCAAACCGAGCGTGCCGTGGGGCTCGGTCCGCGGCGGCGTCCTGATGCTCACAACGCGCGGCCAAGACGCCGTCGGGGTCGAGCTAACGAAAACGCTTCCATTCCGGATCAGCGGCGTCGTCGTCGATGAGATTCGTGCGAGCGAGTACATCTTCCAGATGCGCTCGATCCGTCCTGGCAACCCATTTGCGGCCTCGGTCTTCATCTCGCATGAGGAGGGCAAGCCGATCGAAGTAACTGACGTGGTCCTCGCGGCCATGGGTGTCGAATCGAAGGGCATCGCCCCGGTGACTTACAATCCAATTCAAGTCAAGCAAGAAACTCGCGACGGGAAACCCGGCTACGTCATCACGCTCGCAGGCGACACCCCTTCCGATGCCCACGGCTTCTTCGGCGGCACCGTCCGGTTCAAGACGAAGACTGTCGGCGACGCCGCCTTCGTCGAGCGTGAACTTCCGATCGGCGGGCGCGTCATGACCGAAGCCGCCGAGAAGGCACTACCGACCGGCCGCAGCGGACGGTAGCTAACATCGCGCCGCGTTTTGGGCGAGTTAGTCAGGCCGGGCCAAGACCCACACCATCCTCTCCGTCGGAGCAGGACACATGGCTCGATTGACTGAACAAGAGAAGCAGGACATCTTCGGCAACGACACGATGACGACCGTCGAGGTGCCGGTGTGAGCACACCACAGGACTAACGCTCGGAATCGGTCGTCACGGTGATTCGAGGCCATGCACGCGAGCAGATGTCGGTTCGCGGTATCACCGAGGGTCAGGTGCGACAAGCCTTGCTTGATCCTGAAACAGTCACGACTGTGCGTCCTGGCCCCGGTGGTGGCGCAGCGTATGGTCGCAGTCGACGGTGTCGGCGGGACGAAGGAATACTTCTTCAGGGTGTTCGTGGACATCGATCGCCAGCCCCCGGAGTTAGTCACGGCGTACCGAATAAGTCAGATTCGCAAGCACCGGAACAAGCTGTGAAAGCGATCTACGACCAGCGGAGCGACTCGTTGCGCGTGCAGTTCACCGCCGGGCCCGTCAGCGAGAGCGATGAGGCCAAGCCCAGTGTAATTCTTGATTACGACGCGCAGGGGAATCTTGTCGGGCTTGAGATTCTCGACCCCTCCACCCCCGATGACCGATCTCGACAGCGTGCGGTTCAGAGTGGCCGTCTGACCGACGGCGTTGCATCCGAACTTCCCAAGTTCGCCGCATGCGATCCTGCTCCCGGAGACGCGCTGGTTTCCCGCTGATGAGTCGCTGCGCGCCAATCTGGTGAACCAGTTGATGCCCCACGGGTAGCGGCATTGCGCAGCGCGAAACCGAAGTACCGCATGCGGAGTCGAAAGAGCTGAGTCACCCCAGGGACCTTTGCTTCGCACGAGACGACGGCAACGAACGATCACTCCCGGCCGTCGATGCATCCCTCGAACCCTGTGATGAGTGGACGAACGCGTTCGCCCTTGCTCAACGAAGCGCCGCCTGCGTGCTAGAGAAGACGTTGCCGTTGGGGTGGGCGGTGTCGTTGCGGTCGTCGACCAGCTTGGCGTAGGTGCCGATCTTGCCGTTGTCACAGGCGATGAGCTTGAGAAAGCGGAGAATGCTGCGCTCGTTCACGGTGCTGAAGACGAACGGCGAGGTCGCTTCGAGGAGGCTCTTCTCGATGTCCTTGCCGAA
>JAWXCC010000022.1:0-21293 GCA_034440475.1 Phycisphaerae bacterium
ACACGGACCTCACGTTCCAAGTCGCAGTGAGTGACGGCACGAATACGACGTACGACACCGTGACGATCACGGTCAACGCTGATGACGACGCGCCGAGCGATCTTGCTGTCGTCCTCGATCCAGTTGTAGGCGATGCCACCGTGGGTTCCGTCGTTGGAACGGTGTCTGCGTCGGACGTCGACGGTGTGGTCCACTTCGACCTTGTCGGCGGCGATGGCGCGTTCGCGATCGATCCGTGATCTGGTGTGATCACCGTGACGGATAGCGCAGCGCTCGGACATCTTGCGGGCACCGAGGTCACGATTCATATCCGGGCGATGGACGACGGCGGCAACATGATAGAGCGCGACGTGACGTTCACGGTCGGCGCGATTGCGCCCGATCTCGCGGGCATCGTTGGACTCCAAACGCCTGAGAACCCCTCGTCTCCATCATCGCCGTCATCGCCGTCACTGACTGAGACGCCACCACGTTTGGTGTCGGAGGTGCCGACGCCGATGGTGACGGTGTCATACGACGACGTTGCACTCGTCGACGAGGCGCTCTCTCCGGACGTGCTGCACTCCGCGCTTGGCGTTCCGAACCCGCGGCACGCGGCTGAGTTTGCTCATGACGATCCAGCGGTCACGGACGACGGTCCGTGGTCGGATGTTAGGGAGCTGATTGCGGTGCCGGGAAAAACGATGATTCCGGTTCCCGCCGTCCCACTTCGTGTCGTCGGGCAGAGCTTCGAAGATGCGTTCGAAGCCGACATCAGAAACATCACGCACGAAATCGATCAGCTCGCGGACGAGACCGCACAAGCCGCGCAGAGCGCAACGACGAGCCACGATCCAGTTCCGCCTCCACTGCCGAAAGCACCGTTCTACGCAGCGTTCTGGATGTTTGTGCAGGGCATCGGTGCCGAGCGGCCATCAACGATCAAGCGCCGTTGAAAGTGTGTCGATACGAAGAGCGAATGCGCCGCGACGCTCACGGCTTGTGGGCCGCAGCGCGCAACGGACTTGACCGATCGGCAGGGGGGGCGGGCCAAGGCATGTGGCAACGAGCAGGCGAAGAAGTTCTCGCGAGCGAGTTCGCGCCATGAACGTGACCTCGACCGAACCGAAGACGGGACGTCCGGCCGAGGATTTCTGCCGCGCGACTGATCTCTTTGCCAAGCTGCGCACACTGGCGGCCGAGCAAACGAGTTCCGGCGAGTTCGTCGGCGCTGCGTTTCGAGTACTGGCGCGGGAGTGCAATGCCGTCTACGCGTTGCTACGAGCTCGTGTCGGGACGCGAGCCCTCGACGACTATTGGCACTCGGGCCCGACGGATCCGAGCTTCTGGAAAGCGACAGTCCAATCGGCACTCGATGCTTCGATTGCGCGAGCAGCACCCTCAGCAAAGTTCTACCGTGCCCGACTGGGCACAGGCAGTGTTGTACTCATCGCCGCACCGATGCCAGATGCTTCGGGCGACGTGAACGGCGCAATCGGACTTGTCGTCGAGTGCGACGACGAGTTCGCGGCGCACGAGTTTCTCGCGCAGGTGCGATCGTTCGCGGCGGCCATGCCGGTACTTGCCAGTTCGATCGCTCGTGACGCTGCCCGCGAGGGACAGGCGGCAAGCGCAGGCGGTGCGTCAGTCTCCGCATTCGCCGCAGGCGCCAGCGCCAAGAGCCGGACCGCGCTTTCGATCTCGTTGACGAATCAACTGCGCACGAAGATTGGTTGCGAACAGGTCATTCTCGCGACCGTGCGCGGACGCCGGTTGAAGCTCATGAGTATCTCGGGCTTCGCCGAGGTCGCCGAGCGTTCACCCGGTGTCGCGGTCGCGCTCACGGCAATGTCCGAGGCGCTCGACCTTGGTCGCACGGTGACGTGGAGTCCGAGCGATCATGCGAACGACTATGCGCTGCACCGGAAGTGGAGCGTTGCGGTGGAAGGTGCTGCAGTCGCGACGATTCCCTTGAAGAACGGCGACCGCGTTACCGTAGTGCTTGGTCTGCGTCAGGTGACCGGGCGCCGCTTCTCCGAAGAGGATCTCAAGAAGATCGGCGAGAGCGCACAGCCGTTCGCGGCCGCACTGGATCTGGTTCATCGCGCCACGCGCTCGGTACCGGAGCACGCAGGCGACTCATCGGTGCGCATTCTTCGAGCGGCATTTCGATCGAAAAATCTCGTTCGAACACTCTGCGCGGTGAGCGCGATCGTTGGACTCAGTTGGTTCGTGTTCGGCACGATCGTCGACCAGACCACGCTGCGATGTCGATTGACCGCAGCGTCATCCATGCATCTCTCGACACCGTTCGATGCAACACTTCTCGAAGCGCCGCACGCAGCAGGGGATCGTGTGCAATCGGGCGAGGTCATCGCGCGATTCGACACGACCGAACTCGAGCTCGAACGGAGTCGACTGTTAGCGGCGATTGAGAAAGCGCGGATTGAGTCAGACATAGCGCGAGCGCGGGGTAGAGAATCAGACGCGATGCTGGTCGACGCTCGCGCTGGTGTCGATCGCGCGGCGCTCCAGTCAGTCGATCACAAGATTGCCGCTGCTGTTGTGCGCGCCCCCACCGATGGGGTCTTGCTCGCGGGCGACCTCCGCCGCGTGATCGGAAGCGCGGTGCCAACCGGTCAGATGCTCTACGAGTTCGCCGAAGACGGCGCGCTGCGACTCGAACTCTCGATCCCGGACCGTGATGTCACACGCGTACTTGCTGGCGCGGACGGAGAATTTGTCTCCGTCGGACGCCCCGATTTCCATGTGCCGATCGTGATCACACGTGTGCGGCCCTCGTCTGAACTGCGCGACGGTCAAAACGTGTTCATCGCCGAGGCGACATTCGACGCGCCGGAGCCGTGGATGCGAAATGGAGTGGAGGGTTTCGCCCGCATCAAGACTGGTGACGCGCCGGTCTGGAGAGCGTATCTCCGTCGCGCGATCGACTTCGTGAGGATGCGCCTATGGCTGTAGTTGCGCCGAGCGAGCATGCCCCGACGATGCCCGGCGCATCGGCTGCTCCCGATGCGGGACTCGCTCCGAAACTCGGTGGCGCGCTGGTCGGGCTGCGCAAGGATCTGCAAGTAGCCCGTCACCTATTTCGCAATGAGGTGACCTACACGGTGCGCGATCCAATCAGCTTCGACACACATGCGTTTGGCCCAACGGACTACGCAGTTCTTGTGACGCTCACAGGAGAGCGCACCCTGAGTGACGCGTTCAAGTCGCTGATCCGCGACGACGTCGTCGATGCAACTCAGGAAGAAGACTTCTATCGCTTCGTGCTCGCGCTGCATCGCTCGGGGCTTCTCTCGCTTCCAATTTCCGATGATCGTTCGCTCATCCAACGCTTTGAGTCCCGAGCTGCGGCGCGCAAGAAGGGGCGATGGCTCTCGGCGATGTACTGCAAGTTCCCCGTGTGGAACCCCGACGCTTTTCTCGTGCGCACGCTCGGGTTTGGCTCTCGGTTCTACTCGCGCACCGCGCTGGTGGCGTGGCTCGTGCTCATGGGCGCTGCGCTCGTCGCGCTCTCTGGCCGATGGAGTCACATCGGTAGAGAACTGCCCACGCTCATCGCGTCTGAGCAAATGCTCACGATGTGGGTGCTGCTGATCGGGCTCAAAGTCGTGCACGAGTTTGGGCACGCATACGCATGTCGCGCGTTTGGCGGGGTAGTGCCTGAGATGGGTGTGACCTTTGTCATGCTCACTCCCTGCGCGTACGTCGACGCGAGTGCGTCGTGGGGGTTCACCCGCACTCGCGACCGGCTACTGGTGTGTGCCGGTGGCGTCTACTTCGAGTCATGGATCGCTGCCATCGCCGCGATCGTGTGGGCGTTCACGGAGACTTCGCCGCTGCACACGCTGGCGTATCAGGCGATGGTGCTGGCGAGCATCACGACCATTGGATTCAACATCAATCGGCTGATGCGCTTCGACGGGTACTTCATACTCAGTGATCTGCTGCAGATTCCGAACCTCCGCGCGCAATCGTCGGCAGTGACCATGCGTTGGATCAAGCGGATTGCCGTCGGGATTGATCCGGGTGGGCAAGAGTGGTCGCTGCTGATGACGCTGGTGCTCGTGACGTACAGCGTCGCCGCGTCCGCTTACCGCGTGCTGGTGACGCTGGGGATCTGCGCCGTCATCGCGATCAAGTTCTTCGCAGTGGGGATGGCGCTCGGCATTCTGTACGGCGCAAGCACGCTCTTCAAAACGCTCTACGGGTGCGTGAGCTATCTCATTGCCAGCAAAGAAGTGGCACCGGTGCGATATCGCGCCGCGACCGTGGCAGTGGTCGTCCTCATCGTTCCCGCGCTGGGCGTGTCCTGGCCGTTGCCGCAGTCCGTCGTGACCGGGGCGGTGTTGCAGCGCGAACACGAACGAATCGTGACGACTGCGACGAATGGCTTCGTACAAGCAATCGACGCTCAAGACTCGGAGCCCGTGGCGCAGGGAGAGCCACTCGTTGTGCTGGGGTCGCTCGATGTCGACCGCGCTGCCGACGACGCCAGCGCGAGCGCGACCGCAGCTCACGTCGCCGCCGAGATCGCCACGGCGCGAACGCCGGAAGAACGAGCGCTCGCTGGCGAGGAACTGCGAGCCGCGCAGACCCGGCGTACTGCGGCCGAAGAGGCGCGAGCGCGACTCGTTGTGCGCGCGCCCACGGGTCGCACGGTCGTCAGTGTACTCAGCAGGGGTTCTCGCGGCCGGTTCGTTCGCGCTGGTACACCGGTCGCAACGATCGTCGCTGGCGGATGGATCGCATTGGCCCTCGTGGACCAGATCGATCTCGCGGCGATGCATCTCCAAGTGGGCGACTCGGTCCAAGCGCGTGCTGCGAGTGACGTAGGGAACTTGCTCACGGGCCGCGTCGTGTCCATCGCGCCAATCGGCGAGAGCATCATTGCTCAGGACATGCAAGCGCTGACGCTCCTCGGTGGCGGCGACATCGCGGTCTCGCCGACCAGCGGGCTCGCAGCAGACGTGCGTTTCACAGTCCGAGTCGCACTCGATGAACTCGCGGCGAGCCAGCTCGTGCGCGGTGAACGACTCGTGTTGCGTTTGCCAGCGCAGAGGGCGTCACTCGCTCAAGGCTGGACTCGCGCGATTCTGCGCTTCCGCGAGCGCCTCAGCACCTCAGAGTAGAAACTGGAAGTCGCTGGTCGGTGGAACAGTCGTGTCAGAAGGCACAGAATGTTAGGAGACCCAACGCCATGAACGCTTTGCATGCACTTTGTCTCGTCTCGCTCTTCGTCGTCGGCGCGTCTGCGCCGCCTGAATCTGAATCCACGTCGTCGGTGGCCTTCCCTGCGGTCACGCGACCGCGTCATGACATCGAGATGGCGTTCGCGATGGCGGGGCGCATCAAGGAGGTCCCGGTGCAGCTCGGAGATCGCGTGGCGATTGGCGAGCTACTCGTCGAACTTGAGCATGGCGAAATTGACGCACAGATTGCGATGAGCGAGCTTCGGGCGTCGAACACCGCCGATATCGAAGCGGCGGCCGACGCGCTAGCCTCCGCCCAAGACACCATGGAGCGCACCAAGGCGGCGCTCGCTGAGGGCGGCGCCAATGCTCGCGAAGTGTTAGACGCTCGGACCCGTGAGTCGCGCGCAAGAAGTGACTACGCCGACGCCAAGCGAAAGGTCGAGGAAGCCAAGCTGGAAGCCCAGCAGCTCCGCGCGAGGTTGGCGCGCACGAAGCTCATCGCGCCGTTTGCGGGCGTCATCGAAACTCTGACCGTCGAGGAGAGTGGCGCAATCGACGATACAGAGCCAGCGCTGCGGCTCGTCGACACGACGAACCTAAAGATCGACGTGTCGCTACCGGCTGACCGGACGCTCGGCCTCGCGGTCGGATCGACGCTTGAGGTGCGCTACCGTGGTGGCATGAACGCTGGCTTGCGTCGTGCGACGATCACGTCGCTCGCCGAAGTCGCAGATGCAGCGAGCCGCACACGTTCGGTGCGGCTGGAGATGCCAAACGACGCTGGGCTTCCAGCGGGCTTGCCCGTCGAAGTGCTGCTGCCAACAAGAGGCGGGCAATCAGCGAGTGCGCCGACTCCGTAATTCGAGCGAGTACATGCTCACCAGCCAGCGCTTACGCGCGTTCGATGAGCATCGACACCGCGTTTCCGCCGCCGAGGCAGAGCGAGCAGATGCCGCGCTTGCCTCCGGTGCGGTGGAGGTGATGAATGAGCGTCGTGAGTACACGGGCACCGCTCGCGCCGATCGGATGGCCGAGCGCGATGCCGCCGCCGCCGATGTTCAAGCGTTCTTCAGGAATACCCAGAGGCTTGATGTTGCAGAGAATCTGCGCCGCGAACGCCTCATAGATTTCATAGAGGTCAACATCAGTTGCTTTCAATCCGTTTCGAGTGAGAAGCAACTCGATGCCAAGCTTCGGCGCGTAGAAGAGATCCTTCGCAGCGACGCCGACCGTGCACTGATCGATGATGCGAGCCAGTGGAGCTCGTCCGAGCTTGGACGCCATCTCGTCGCTCGCGACGAGAAGAGCCGCTGCGCCGTCGGAAATCTGGCTCGCGTTGCCAGCCGTGACTGTCCCGTCTTTCGAGAACACGGCCTTGAGTTTCGCGAGGGCTTCGATCGTTGAGTCGCCGCGGAAGCTCTCGTCGCTCTCAAGCCCGACCTTCTGCAAGGTTTGCTCGGGTGACAGCGCGACGATTTCCGCCTTGAACCAGCCCTCCTTGGTTGCCTTCGTGGCGCGATGGTGACTCTGGACGCTGAACCGGTCTTGGTCTTCACGAGCAACGCCGTACTTGGCGGCGGTGTAATCAGCGGCGCAGCCCATCGCCCACTTTTCGAACGGGCAGGTCAATCCGTCGGCCTGCATGTGGTCGAGCATCTTGGCCTCGCCGAACTTGACGCCATTCCGAAGGTGCATCATGTGCGGCGCGAGATCCATGTTCTCCATGCCGCCAGCGACGACGAGATGGTTGTCGCCGCAACGAATCGACTGGGCAGCCTGCATGACCGCTTGAAGCCCTGAACCACATACCTTATTGACGGTGACGGCGTTGAGCGTGTCCGGCAGGCCCGCTAGCAACCCGGCCTGGCGCGCGGGATTCTGGCCGACGCCCGCTTGGAGCACGTTGCCCATCACGCATTCATCGATCTTCTCCTTGGATCCAGGCACATCGTCGAAGAGTGCTTTGACGGCGTACGCACCGAGTTGCGGCGCGGGCACTCGACTCAGCGTGCCGAAGAACTTTCCAACAGGCGTGCGGCGGGCAGCGAGAATCACGGGCTGAGCGGTTGACATCAAGGTTCCCTAAATCGTTGGCTGAATCGGCGGGGGAAATGCGGCGTGAATCGTTGGGCGAACTCAATCAAAGTGTCAGCAGCGACTGATCGTCGCATGGACGCCAGTACACTCTCCTACTCCGATCAATCATGGCGTGACCGCCGCGCTTGTTGCGAATTGGAGGGGGGCGGATGATAGCGGATCGCATCACGACGCCGCTCGCTGGCGCGGAAGTGTCGGAGGCGCGCAGCGTCCGCAAACTCGCGGCCAGAACTCCCCAACGTGCATCACGGCCAGAAGTACGACACGAGGACAGCATGACGCGCACCGCCGAACCATCCGAGAACCTCACCAGTCTCCAGAGTCACATTCTCTCCGAGGAGACGAAGCATCCGGGTGCGACGGGCGAGTTCAGTTGGATCGTGTCGGCGATCTCGCTCGCCGCGAAAGTGATCGGACACAAGGTGCGTCATGCGCGGTTGCAAGATGTGCTCGGTGGCGTCGGCACCGACAACGTGCAAGGGGAGCATCAGCAGAAGCTCGATGTCATCGCGAACGAAGTGCTCATGCGCTGCCTGGGCACGCGAGCGAGCATCGCTGTTCTCGCGAGCGAGGAAAACGAGCAGCCGTCCATACTCCGCCGCGGGCACGAAGGTGGAAAGTACTGCGTGCTCTTCGATCCGCTCGACGGCAGTTCGAATCTCGACTTCGGCGTCGGTGTCGGCACGATCTTCTCTATTCTGCGCAACGACCCAACCATTCCTGACGCGGAGCGGACCGTCTGTCAGCGCGGCGCGACGCAGGTCGGCGCGGGGTACATTCTGTACGGCTCGAGCACCATTTTCATGATCACGACGGGTAACGGAGTCGACATGTTCGTGCTCGACCACTCAATTGGATCGTTTTTGCTGGTGAATCGCGGCATCCGCTTGCCGACCTCGGGCAAGACATACTCCGTGAACGAAGCGAACTCGTCCACCTTCCCCGAGGGCTACCGCGACTACCTCGCATGGGCGCACGAGAACGGCTACTCCAGCCGCTACATCGGATCGATGGTGGCCGACGTGCATCGCACGCTCTTGACCGGCGGTGTATTCATGTATCCACCGACGAAGAAGAATCCCGGTGGCAAGCTGCGTCTGCTCTACGAGGCGAATCCCATGGCCATGCTGGTCGAGCAGGCGGGCGGACTCGCGTTCAGCGGTGACACGAAGACGCTTGAAGTGCAACCAATGAAGCTCCACGACCGCGTGCCGGTGTTGTTAGGCAGCGTCGAGGAAGTTGAGCGCGTGAGAAGCTTCTTGCGCTGATAATCTGCATCCTCCGCCAAGCGATTCGCTGGGGGTCGAGCAAGTAAGAATGGGATTTCGAACAGTCCGCTTGACGAGTCGGGTGCAAAGCCCAAGTTCCTGTGAGAATGAAAACCATGACTTCTGCCACACAGCACCTCGCGTCGGCGCTCGTCGCCGCGCTCGCGTCCGTTGCCGCCGCTGCCGAGGGCTATCTTTCGCAGCCGGCGCTCTTCAATGACCGGCTCATCTTCGTCAGCGAGCGCGACCTCTGGACTGCCCGACTGCCCGCTGATCCGAACGCGCCGGTTGTCGCATACCGCTTGACCAACGGAGCGGGTTCCGAGTTCCATCCCATCATTTCGCCAGCGAGCACGCGCATCGCGTTTACTGCTGAATATGAAGGCAACACGGACGTCTACGTGATGCCGATCGATGGTGGTCGTCCGACGCGACTAACGTTTCACCCAGATGCTGACGAAGCGATCGGTTGGACGCCTGACGGAAAATCGATCGCGTTCCGATCACCGCGAGGAAATCCACTTGGGCATCAAGATCTCTGGTTGGTCGACGCGACCGGCGGGCTAGCGCGTTCGGGCGGGTTCGGCGAGTGTACGCAGATCGCATTCGATCCGACGAGCGACGGCTCGCGGTTCGCGTTTTGCCGCTGGTCGAATGAGAACTGGTACTGGAAGCGGTATCGCGGCGGTACGGCGCCGGAGATCTGGTCCGGGGACCTTGCGACGAAACAGTTCGCAAATGTCTCGAAGACGCAAGCGAATGATCTCTTCCCGAGCTGGCTCGGAGAGCGAGTTGTGTTCCTGACCGATCGAGATGGCACCCAGAATATCTGGTCCATGAAGCCCGACGGGTCGGATGCTCGGCAACACACTGCCTTCCTGAACGACGCAACCAAGCCGACCGACCCATCGAGCTACGAAGTACGTTGGCTCGGCACCGACGCGAGTGGTGGATCGACCGCAGTCTTCGCGCAGGCTGGATCGCTCGCGCTCTTGGATACTCGCACCGATGCTGTGCGCCGTCTCACTGTCGACCTCGTCACCGACCGGGCTGGCACACTTCCGCGCTTCGTCCCGGCGCTCAAGAACGCCTCGGCATTTTCCCTCTCGCCGTCGGGCGATCGAATTCTGATCGAGACTCGAGGCGAGCTCGTCACGATGCCCGTAGGCAAGCCGAAGAAGGGTGTGCAGGTCGGCTCGCGGCAACTAACACGCGAGAGCGGCTCGCGCGAATGGGGCGCGGCGTGGCTCTCCGAGACGCAGATCGCGTGTGTGACCGACGCGGGCGGAGAACAAGAGCTCGCGCTCCTGCCAGCGGACGGAGCAGCGGTCCCAACCCTCGCGACGACCGATCGCGCGCAATGGTTGCTGCGACCGGTCGCGAGTCCGGACGGCCGATTCTTAGCGTTTGGTGACAAGAATCTTCGACTTTGGATGTTCGACGTGTCGAAGCGCACGCTCGTGGAGATCGACCGCAGCGACGCGGGCGAAATCACCGACTACTCGTTCAGCCCTGATGGCGGATGGTTGGCGTGGTCGCGGCTGCTGCCGAACCGTATGCATGGGATCGCCCTGCGTTCGACCTCGGACTCGACGCGCATCGAACTCAGCGACGGACTCACGAACGACTACGAACCGAGATGGGATCCAGCGGGCAAGTACCTGTGGTTCCTCACGGATCGGCATCTCGACCCCGTCATCGCCGGTCCCGACTTTGAATTCGTGCTGCCTAACATGTCGCAGGTGTGCGCGATTCCTCTGGAGGCGAGCACGCCGCCGCCGTCACTCACCGTGGCAGCCGCGGCGGGCTTCGACTTGAAGGCATGGGCGGCGCCGAAAGAAGACGAAGAGTCGGCTGACGCCGAAACGAAGGACGAAGCGACGAAGGACCCGGCAAAGCCGAAGATCAAGACGTCGAAGAACGGAAAGCATCCCACCGATGCGGTGGGAGACGATGCCGCCGAGGAAGACGACTCAACGATCAAGATCGACGCAAAGGACATGCGCGACCGCACCTGGCGCGTCCCGGTCGAACCAGGGAATTACCGCTCGCTCGTCGCAACCCACGGTGGTGTCACGTTCCTCGCGAATCCGATTCGCGGTATTGGCGAGGAAGTGTGGCCTGCGCCGCCGCTTGGCGAGCCGATCTCCACGCTGATGAAATTCAGCGTGCTCGATGCCGAGACAAAGTCTATTGTCGAAGAGATTGCTTCGTATGCAGCAAACAAGGACGGCTCCGTGCTCGCGTGGATGAAGGACGGAAAGTTTGTGATCAAGGGCACAGGCGAGGGCGCGAAGGACGAATCGGTCGATCCTTCGGGTGTCGAAGTGATGGTTGATCCGCGGCAAGAGTGGGCGCAGATGCTCGACGAAGCGTGGCGGCTCAACCGCGATTTCTACTGGGCGCCGAACATGACCGGTATCAACTGGGATGCGATGCGCGACCGTTACCGCACGATCATGCCCAAGGCGGGCACGCGCAGCGAAGCGGCAGACATCATGGGCCAACTCCTCAGTGAACTGGGCACGAGCCACACCTACATCATGGGCTACGACGAGCCCGATCGCGCGAAGCGAGTGAGTGTCGCGACGCTCGGCGTGGAGTTTGTGCGCGATGGCAACGTCATTCGAATCGGCTCCATTCTTCCTGGCCGGCCTGGAGATCCTGAGCTCGTGAGTCCGCTGGCGTTACCGCATCTCAACATCGCACCGGGCGTTGTGCTGCTCTCGATCGATGGACGCACTGTTCGGCCTGATCGTGACCCGTACGAACTGCTTCAAGATCGCGCGGGGAAACCAGTAGTTCTTGAGATCGCCGATGACGCTCAAGGCAACGGTCGTCGCACGATCGAGGTGGTCGGCCTCGAATCAGATCGACCGTTGCGCTACGCGGCGTGGGTGGAGGCGAACCGGCGCGCGGTAGACGAGGCGTCGCGCGGAACGCTCGGTTACGTGCACATTCCCGACATGGACGCCGAAGGACTCACGGAATTCAGCCGCTTGTGGTTCCCGCAGACGACGAAGCAGGGGACGGTTGTTGACATTCGTGACAACGGCGGAGGTTTCGTGAGTTCGATGGTGCTCGCGCGCGTCGCGCGGAAATTGTGGGCGTATCAGGTCCCGCGCGAAGGCGTTGCGGAAACCTATCCGTCGCGGGTGGTGAATGGACCGTCGGTGATCCTGATCGATCAGAACGCCGGTTCCGACGGCGACATCTTCCCCGAGTCGATTCGGATCAACGGCATTGCGCCGCTCATCGGAACGCGGACGTGGGGCGGCGTCGTCGGCATTCGCGCGGACAAGCCGCATCTCGATCAGGGTGTGTCGACGCAGCCCGAATTCGCCTGGTTCGATCCGCGCAAGGAAGGCGAGGCGGTGTGGACCTTGGAGAATGACGGCGTCGCGCCGGACATTGAGGTCGACCTCACGCCGGGCGATCGCCTAGCGGGCAAAGATCCGCAGCTTGCGAAGGGCATTGAGGTGCTGCTGGAGAAGCTGAAGGCGAATCCACCGAAGCCGCTGCCGAAGCTGACGTATCCGAATCGCTCGAGAGTGCGTGAGACGAAGTGAGTGGGGGAATGCCGCGACTTCTCGTTGCAACTCGGACGGCGCGGAACTTTCCCCGAACCTCCTAACACGGTAGCGTGACGTTATGAGCGATCCGGTCGATGTCCTTCGCTGTGTAGGTTGCTGCCGAGACATTTCGATCCAGGCGTCGGGGGCGAAGTGTCCTCACTGTGGGCGCCTCCTCGTCGATTCTCTTCGTCGCTGGCAACGATTTGTCGAGCGCGATGTGGCGACCGTGCGCGGTGCGCTGCTCACGATCGCGATCGCGACGGCAGTGACTATTCCTTGCGCGCTGGCGGCAACGATTCTGGGGGGATTTGTTGACGTCGGCGCTATGCAGCGGAATCCGTTTGCCAGCCTGCAATCACCACTCACGCTCCTGATGATGCTGGCGGGCTGCATCATGCTGCCCGCGCAGCTTTCGATGCTCATCGCGTGGCTCTTGATATTGTTCTTCGCGTTCGGCGGCGTTCTCTACCGGATGATCGCGCCGTTAGCAACGTTCGCGGTTGCGCTCGTCGGCATGATGGGCGTGTCGATGCTCGTGGGCATCGCGTCTGGCGTGTTCAATCGTGGGAGCGACGTCGAGGAACAAACGAAGTTCGTGACGACCATGACGATGGGAAGCACCATTATTCTCTCGCTGATGCTGTACATCATGGTTGCGTGGGCGATCGATGCGCTGTTCAGTTCGTTCTTGCCGAAGCTACCGCGTCGCTTGATGTGGTGGAGCATCGTTCTCGTGCTGGCGATCGTGGGGGCGGGCGTGACGGCGCTCAACGCGGTCAATAGGGAGCCAGCATTCTCGTCACCCGTGGGGTTGCTCCGTGTCATCGCGAATTGTGTTGCCTACACGGGCTTTTCGGTGATCGTGATTTGGTGCGTCGTCAAGGCGCGACGCATTGCCGCCGAGCTTGCGCATCGGCACAGCGGCATCCGAATGCAGCTCGATCCATCGATTGTGCGCGCTGACGCGCCACCAGTGTGGGGCCGCGAAGACCAGTAGCTACCACGAACTCGGAGCGCGACGACGCGGCCTTATTCGTACCCGTCGCGCGTCTCGATAGTGAAGTCGTAGAGTGACGCGAGGTCTTTCGACGAGAGCGTCGCGAGCGTGTTGAAACGCTCGACGACCTTGTCGATCGTTCCGGTGTCGCGCATAGCGAGAGCACCAAGCAGGCGCGATTTAGCGCGAAGGATGTCCTTGAGGTTTGCCGTGGTGTTCCGCGCGTGTCCGGCGGGGTACATCACGAGTCCGCTGTCGAAAGTCTTTCCATCGGTCATCGTGATGATGAGCGAAGTCGGGATGCCGTCGGGATAGCGACGGTCGTACTCGTCACCACCGTGCGCGAAGTCGATCTTGCCCATCAACGATCGCGTCAGGGAATGCTTGATCGACGCCGGGTCATAGTCGTACGGCCCGAGCATTAAGACTTTCCAATACTCGTCGCTGTGTGCGAACAGCTTGCCCGAACCCTTCGTCTTCGCGGCCTCGATCGCCTTCCGTAAGAGCGTTGAGACGATGTACACCATCGAGTGATCGGCGCTCTGCCGCGTCTTCGGATCGCGTTTCGCAGGGTCACCGATGATGCCAAACGCCGGTTCATAGGCGACGATCTTGATCGATTTGATCGCGTCGGCGTTTTCGATGATTGACGGATTCTTCTCGATCAGCGTGAGAAGTCCTTGCAACGCGCCCGCCGACTGGTGCTCGTAGAGTCCAAGTTTGAAGTGCATGCCCATGACAGCGAAGTCGTCGCCGGAATGACTCAACACGAGATCGAACGGACTGTCCCCGTTCGTTTTGACGAACTGGCGGAACATGCTCTCGGGGTTGCGGAAGATGTCGCGCGGTCCCATGAATCCGCGCATCGAACGTTGCATGGAGAGAATCGCCGCTTCGGTTGAGATCGCCGCCGACGCTCCCTTCGAGTCGCTGAGTTGCTTGCCAGCGCGAATTGCCCGCCACGGGATGTAATGCGCAACCACCATGCCGATCGCGCTTTCGATTTGCTCAGGGGTGGCGCCGAGCATCGCGCCGTACGTCGCGGCGCTGGCAATCGCACCATGCACGACGTGATCGATCTTGAACGTCTTGAGACTAAAGACTTCGGCGAGGCGACCGCGGATTTCGTCGACTAAGATCATGCCGCGCAGCGCGAATGCGCCATCCTGCCCTGCAAGCTGTGCCGCGGCGACTGCGACCGGATAAAAGTCGTTGTGCCCGAACTCGCCAGCGGTATGTCCGAGCGCCGGGCGGAAGCCGAAGTTCGTGCCGTTTGAATCCCACTCGCGCACGGCGCTGGAGTTGGCAACGATCGCTTTCTCCGGCGCGATCTTCTGCGTCGAACCAAATACAGGCACTCCGTTGCCGCGCGGATACTCGCTGGCTTCGGCGCGGAGCAACGTCGGCGCATTCGTTTTCAGCGCGATTGCGCTCAACCCGCACAGCACTGAGTCGGTGTGAAACATCAGAGCGCGGTCGGCGACTTTTGCTTCGGGCTTGCCGATCGTGCCGGACATAAAGTCGACGGCGAACTGGCCGATGCCCAGTGCTTGATTCGTGTTGCGGAGAAGGGAGACGCTGGTTGCGCTCGACGGCGCTGAAGTCGTGGTGTTGGACATGATGGGCTCGAAGAAGGGGGGGCAGTGTAGCGGCGCCGATAAGGCCGCTTTCGTCATCGCGCGTGCGGGTTGCGCGAGGGCAAGCTGCGGGCGGTCGAAGCTTCGCGGATGTCGCCGATGGTGTAGAAACAGTTCGCGCCGCGTCGCTCGACTTCGATGAACAACATCGTGAAGAGTGCCCATGCGTCACCGCGACGATCGTTGTTGACCGCGTCTGTGCGTGCGGGCAGCCGACCCATTGTGCCTGAATCGGTCAGAATGCGGTGCGCTCCGCGTTCCACCATGAATCACGTTCCCGATCAACCTGTGTTGCTTGCCAAGTCACCGCTCCGAGAGGTGTGGACGCTCTCATGGCCGACGGTGTTGACAATGGCGTCGTACACGGTGATGCAGTTCGTCGACAGTCTGATGGTCGCGCAGGTCGGGCCGCTCGAGGTCGCAGCGCAGGGCAACGGCGGCATCTGGAGTTTCACACTGCTCGCCTTCTTGTTCGGCGTGGTGACAATGGTGAACAGCTTCGTCGCGCAAGCCGACGGCGCGCAGCGCCCGCGCGACGCAGCGCGCTATGGGTGGGCGGGACTATGGTTCGCGCTCTTCGCGTGGATCGTTCTGTGCGTGCCGTATGCGTTCATCCTTCCGCTCGTGTTTCGGCAGATGGGCCACGAGCCCGCGCTCGTTGAACTCGAGTCGTCGTATGCGCAGGTGTTGCTCCTCGGCGGCATCGCGAGCCTCGGCGGGAAGGCGATGAGCAGCTTCTTCTTCGGTATTCACCGACCGAAACTGATTGCGCTCGGCGCGCTCATCGGCAACGTGGTCAACATCGGACTCAACTACGTTCTCATCTACGGAGAGATCGGGTTGCCGCGTTTTGGTCTTCCCGGCGTTCCCGGCGTGACTCCGCTCGGTGTCACTGGTGCGGCGATCGCGACAGTCATAGGCACAGCCGTCGAACTCAGCGTGCCGCTATCAGTCTTTTTGTCGAAGCGCATGCACGAGCGCTACGGCATCGGACATGCGTGGCGCTTTGATTGGACGGCGCTCAAGGAACTCATAAAGGTTGGTGCGCCGAACGGGCTCGCGTTTGGCAACGAAATCGTGTGCTGGGCGCTTTTCATGAGTTGGCTCGTCGGCAAGTTCGGCACGCTGCATCTCACGGCTGGCTGGATCACGCTGCGCTACATGCATTTGTCGTTCATGCCTGCGGTTGGTTTCTCGGTCGCGGCGACAACGCTCGTGGGCAAATACGTGGGTGCTGGTTTGCCAGACATAGCGGCGCAGCGAGCGCGGCTGACGGTCGCCATCGCGCTCGTCTACATGACAGTGTGCGGCGTGGCGATGGGTGTGTTTCGTCACCAACTCATCGCGTTCTTCGCACTCGGTGCGGGCACGGAGCCAGAGGCCGCCGTCGAAATCGTCCGCATTGGCGGGTGGATGATGATCTGCGCCGCAGTCTTTCAGACCTTCGACGCAATCGGTCTCGTGTACTCAGGCGGCTTGCGCGGCGCGGGTGACACGGTGTTCTCGGGCCTCGTGACCTTCGGCCTCGCTTGGTCGTTGATCGTCGGCCTTGGGTACTTGCTCGCTATCCAGAAGCCGGAATGGGAGAGTTTCGGTCCATGGCTCGCGTCGAGCGCCTACATCATCGCGCTGGGGCTGGCGATGGCATGGCGCTTTGAAAGCGGGGCTTGGAAGGGCAAACGGCTCGTCGGACCTCCGTCTTGAGCGGGTTGCTGGCTCCCGTTACAGTGCGCTGTTCCGCACCGCAGGAGTTCGACATGACGACGATGAATGCTTCAGGCCTCGACACGCTGATCGGCGGCAAGGCGACCGCTGGTAACCCCGCCGCTGCCGAAGCGCATTTCAAAAAGGGTCTTGACCTCGAAAAAACTGGCGACCGACTCGCCGCGATCGAGGAGTATCGCAAGGCCCGCGAGCAGAACGATCACGCGGACGCGACTTTCCGGTTGGCTTACGTACTCGACCTCTTCGGCGAAGAGGATGAGGCGATGGAGCTCTACGACGAGCTCGCGCACACTCCGAAGCCGCCCGTGAACGCACTGATCAACCTCGCGATCCTGTATGAGGACCGCGGCGATTACGTCCGTGCTGAACGACTGCTGAAGCAGGTGCTCGACACCGACCCCAACCACAGTCGCGCACGCCTCTTCGCTAAAGACGTCGGCGCGAGCCGCGATATGTACTACGACGCGGAGAGCGATCGCAATCGCGTGCGTGAGAACGCCGTGCTCGACACTCCGGTCACTGATTTCGAGTTGTCCGTCCGTGCTCGCAACTGCCTGAAGAAGATGCAGATCCGAACGCTGGGAGATCTGCTGAAGATCACCGAGGCTGAGTTGCTGTCGTACAAGAACTTTGGCGAGACGTCGCTGGTCGAGATCAAGGCGATGCTTCAGTCGAAGGGCTTGCGTCTCGGTCAAGGTCTTGAAGGCGGGAACTACAGTCGCGTCCGCAAGGAAGTGATGGAGCAGCTCAAGGGCTCTGTCTCTGAGTCGGTCCTCAATAAGCCCATCTCAGTACTCGAGTTGTCAGTTCGCGCTCGCAAGGCGCTTCAGCTTCTCAACATCGCGTCGCTCGGCGAGCTTGCGGCCCGCACCGAAGCCGAACTGATGGGAGTCAAGAACTTCGGCCAGACCTCGCTCGAAGAGATCAAGCAGAAGATGACCCTGCACGGCTTGGGGCTACGTCGCCTCGACTGAGTCGGCCTGCCTGTGTGCTGGGTGAACTGGCTACATTCGCAATCGCCCACGCGGGGTCGTCCGAAAAGTCCGGGCGACCCCGCTGCATTTTTGCACTGCTCTCACCACGAACGCCGATCGAAATTAGCCTTGTTCGGTACGCTCATGCCGCAGATGCCGCACCCGCCGCACAGCCCGTTTGGAACGCTGGTGGATCCTGCCGTCGACATCGGCGGGAGCGACCGCCGCGGCTTCCTCGTCGCGGCGATGCTCGCGATGGGCGGAGCGGTCGGTGCTGTGGCAGGGCTCGTCGGCTGCGATCGGTCGGGAGCGCCCGCGCGAAATCGCTCGCTCCCTTCGGCGATCGATCGTCCCAGTGATCCTTCGAGTGATCGGGTGGAGCTGCCGGAGAGCGGTGGCAGCCGCCCTCAGCGCGGAATCGTTGTGGAACGACCGCTTCCACCGACGTCAGAGCCGATCGTCCGGGTTCGGATCGCCACGATTCGACCGCCTACTCGGCGCCTCACGATCCAAGGCGACGGAGCGCGGGTGTACGTCGGTGTCGTCGGAGGCGCAGTGAAGGCGGTGGCGACTCCCGCTGAGATTCAAGCGACGATCGATGGCTGGGTGGTGATCGAGTCGGTCGGTACTTCGAGAGCGGGCACGTATCAATTTTCATCTCAGCCGCTTGAGCTCCGAGCGGTGCCGGGATCGCGTGGGATTCGCTTCGCGAACGATCTGGCGGGCAACATTTCGTGGCCATTCACGATTCGCTGTGTTCACCGCACGGATGAGGGTATCGGCGCGGTCGATGTGGTGTGTCACGTCGCGATGGAGTCGTACCTACCGGGTGTTCTCGCGAAGGAGCTGTACCCGAATTGGTCGGCAGACGCATTTCTCGCGCAAGCGGTTGCAGCGCGTTCGTACGCGCTCTGCGAGATGGCGCAAAACGCCAATCGGCACTTCGACGTCGTCGCTGGCGAGTCGAGCCAAGCGTGGATCGGGTATACGACGCACCGCGCGAGCCTCGACGGTGTGCGTCGTACGGTTGGAATGTCGATCGTTTGGGACGGCCGCGTAGTACCGGCGTATTACTCGTCAACCTGCGGTGGGCGTCCGGCGAACGCGACGGATGCAATCTCCGACTCTGCGTTTAACTCGATTCGTCCGCTCATGGTGAGCGAAGCCTCAGCGCGAAACTGCTGCGCGGCTGCGCCGTCGTGGCGTTGGAAGATGTCGCTGCCGACTGCCGAGACATCAAAGCGCGTGGCACTTTGGGCAAAGACCGAGCGCCCGGCGATAGCGCGCATCGACGGGATTCGCGCGATCGAGCCAGCGACGCTCAACGCCAGCGGTCGACCCGTGTCGTTCCGAATACAAGACTCGCGCAAGCAAGTTTTCGAGATCCCTGCTGAACGATTGCGCTGGGCATTCAACGCCGATGTCCCCGGGCTGGCGGCCGTACGTTCGCGCGTGAAAAGCGCTGATCTCGCAGCGCAGGTCAGTGCCGTCGCGATCTCGCTCGAGGGACGAGGCTACGGCCACGGTGTCGGCATGTGCCAGTACGGGGCCGAGGCGATGAGCAAGTCGGGGTCGACGTGGCGCGACATCTTGCGTTTCTACTACCCGACGTCGGAAGTCACGCAGTCGTACGCGCAGTCGAGTCCGCAAGCTTCGCGTGGATCGAACGCTCTGCCTAGCATGCGGGACAGTCCGTCTGTCAGCTCGTGACGTTCGCGCTTTCGCGGCACAGGGCCGATCCTCGCGCTCGATAGTCATCCGTATTGAGTCATCCGTATTGAGTCATCCGTAATGAAGAATGGCGGAACTCGCGCGACGCCGGCCGCGAACTCCCACCGGGCAAACCTCGCGATCCGGAGACCGAACTATGACAGACGCGGCCACATTCACCTCCCCCCCCCGCCCCACATACGCACTCGATCTCTTACGCTAGCTCGATTACCCGGCGGCACGCGGGCAAGGTCCGCGGGCTAAGCGCTGCCGCAGTCGCCCTCGGGTTCGCGGCCCTCATGTGGTCAGCCTCTGCAACAGGCGTCATGCAGTACGAGGTCATCGAGTTGGGAACGCTTCTTGGTTGGCCTGCGAACACCGAGTATCGAGCGTGGGCGGTGAACGATTCCAATATCGTGGTTGGACCGGCGTATCGACCCGACTCGGGGCAAGCGGCCGCTTGGGTTTGGTCACTCTGCGGCCGATACACGCTTCCTGCAGAGACGATGCGCGACCTCAGCGCAGCGTTGTGCCTCTCAGGGAACGGCTCCGCGTTCGACATCAACGAAGCTGATCTCATCGTCGGCGAACAGGTCGTCGCTCCGTGGAATGCGCCGCGCGGCTACGTCTGGCAACTCCCGACGATTCAGGCCCCGCAGACGCCTTGCACCGCGCCTCAAATCACTGGTTTCGTGCTCGCGGCACTTACGACGAATACGAACTACGGCGCGTACGCTCGCTCCGTGAACGACGCGGTGCCTGCGCTGATCGCCGGTACATCCTTTGCTGACATCACGAGCTGCGACCTCGGAAAACCGGTCCGAGGCTTCACCTATCGAATGGGTGATCCGGCGACGACCCTGACCACGCTTGCCCCGTCCAACACCAGCGCTGGCAACGCTTCATGGGGCCGTGGTGTGAGTTCCGAGGTGCCAGCCAAGGTCGGAGGCTACTCGGATTACCTCTGCACGACGTCTCAGTGCGACGACGACCACGATGGGCTGCGCTGGACCGATGGCGCACCGTTGGTTCCAGTGCCGATTGGCAGTGCAGCGGGATCCACGCTGTTCGGCGCGTATGTCGAACGGCTTAACAACGTTGGGATGGGCGCTGGCAACGCGCTGTCAGATACATGGGGGTGTGCGAAGCACGCCGCGTTCTGGAATGTTGCTGGCGGGCTCACGGACCTCGGCGGGATTGGCGTCAATCCCGTATCTGAGTCGTTTGGATTCGGTATCTCGCCGACGATCCTGTCCGGACCCGTCTGCGTCGTAGGTTCGACCCTCGAGGGTGCCTACGACTCCGTCGTTTGGGAGCGCCATCCGACTGGTGCCGGATTCGTCTGGACCGGTTTGAAGCTCTCGCCCATCGCGCGCGAGTGCGGCGCGACCTGGGAGCTCCGCGAGGCCCGCGACGTGAATTCGTCGGGCATCATCGTCGGCTGGGGCCTCCGCATGCCGACGAGTGGGCCCGCTGCGATCCACGCGTTTCTTTTGAAGCCAGTATGCCCCGGTGATCTCAGTGGAGATTGCGTAGTCGGTTCGGCTGATTTGGGCGTGTTCTTAGGGCTTTGGGGCGCGACCGCCTGCGTCGGAAATTCGAAGGGGCCCGGCTTCTACGCTGACTTCGATGCCTCCGGTCAGGTCAGCGGTGCCGACATGTCGATCCTGTTAGGCGGCTTGTGGGGCACGAGCTGTTCCGGCAGCGCGTGCGGCGGCAACGGATGCAGCCAACTCGAGATGGCGAGCGCCGCGCAGGGCTTGGAAGGCGACGAGGCATTCCAGGCCCCGATCGATCTCGCACTGCTCACGTTCGCCGCGCAATCGCTCGGCTTTGAATCACTCGACGCGATGGCGTCGTGGATCGGGCAGGCGTCGCCTGACGAGGCGACTGGTGTCGTCGAGAGCTTTCTCGCGATCGTAAACCAAGACTAACGTCACGTGCGTAGGTAGGAAAAGGGGATTCCATGCAGATGTCCACATTAGTTTTAGGCCGCGCGATCGTTCGCGCCACTTCGGTGTGCCTCATGGCAGTCGCAGCGACAACCGTCGCCCACGGCGATTTTGTCACCTACGACTCGCTGAGTGCGTGGCAGCAGGTCGCGCCGTCAAGCAC
>JAWXCC010000023.1:0-20091 GCA_034440475.1 Phycisphaerae bacterium
ACATATCTTCGATCCGGCCAAGCCCGTTACTTGCCACTGCATCTCGCGCTGCGTTCGGCGCTCGCCGCTCCTTGAACACGAGGAACGTCGCCGCGCGCTGGCTGACCGCCTCGTTGAACTCGTCCTCTACTTCGCCATCGACGTCCTCGAGTGGGCGCTGCTCACGAACCACTTCCATCTTGTTGCGTCGACGCATCCCGACCTCGCCGCGCTCTGGTCCGACCGCGAGGTCGTAACGCGGTGGCGTACCCTCTCGCCCGACTACGCTTGGCGGCTGCGGAACGAGATCGACAAGTCGCTCCCCGCGCAACCTGAGGAGATCGCCGCAGCGCTCGCCGATCCAGCTCTGGTCGCCCGCTGGCGCCGTGAGCTGGCCGACCTCTCCACTTTCCATAAGTTCCTGAAGCAGCGGATTGCCCGCATTATTAATCTTGAAGACGACGTCACCGGGCAATCGAATGGGTGTGGCCACTATGGCTCCCCGGATTGCCGCTCCGCAGGCGTGAGAGCTCGCGGCGAGGGCGTGCGCGGACGGGACTCGATCGGCGACGGCGCGGAAGCTCGCGCCCGTCGTGCGAGGTCTCAGTAGTAGGACGCTCGCGGCACTTCAAGCGCGGCGCAGGCCTCGGCGCGCGAGAGCGTCGAGTCGACGTCCATGCAGATGTCGGAGACGGCCAGCATCAGTCGTCTCCTTCGATCCCGTGGTTCTTCAGGGGGATCCCCAGGACTTCGTGCACTCCTTTTTTTTTGAAAGTCGATGATCGCCTCGGCCTTGGCGAGGCGCTTCTGGAGTTTCCTGTTCTCGCGTTCGAGCTGCAGCTCCCGTTCGCTGGGCTTGGACTTGGGCGCGGGCCCGCGCTTCTTGGCGGCGAGTCCCTCGACGCCGATGCTGCGGATCTCGCGGCGCCAGACGGCGAGGCTTGAGGAGTAGATGCCTTCGCGGCGAAGGAGAGCGCCGAGCTGCCCTGGCTTGGTGCAGGCGTCGGCCTCGCGGACGATTCGTTCCTTGTATTCGGCGGCGAAGCGTCGTCGCGTGGCACGGAGGCGAACCTGCGGATCGGGCTCAGCTCCCCGGGCCGGGATCCCCTCGCTGCGCTCCGGGCTCCCGTCCCGGGGAGCTGATCGGGTGTCGTTGAAATCGTGCGAGTCGTTCATGGCAACGAGTCCTTCCGCCCTGCACACTAAACTGGGGGATGGGATTTGTCTCAGTCATGTTGGCACAGAGGGGCCAAGTCAAGAAGTACATGCCGCGAATGGGTTGTTCCGGAGTGCGCGAGCCGTCGTCAATTCCGAGCACATAGTCGTTGAGCGAGTCGGTCGCCCTGAGCCCGCTCCGCCGACACACTGGTGCTTCAGCAGCGCCGTGCACGCGACGGGATTCATGTGGATCTGGTTCTGATTCTGTTATGTCCTCGCTCGCGCCGTGTTCAATCGAAGCATGAATCCTGAGCGCATGGTCTAGTAAGGTTTCGTTCTATCCCAAGGGTAAATTTCAAAGGCTGTGTATGGCTGACTTCTCGATTGACAGCGTCTTTACAGAGAGCGCGGTGGTCGTGCATCTTGTCGGTTCTGCCGACCTGTCGGCGGAGGCGGCGCTCCAACGTGAGGTGACTCGACTTATCGCAGGCCGGCACAAGCTGGTGATCGTCGACCTGACAAACCTCAGCACGATCGCGAGCCTCGCGATCGGTCAGCTTCTTCAGCTACAGCGCGGACTTCGCAGTTGGGGAGGTTGCGCACGGATCGTCAACCCAAACGACGACATCCGGGGAGTCTTGGTTCGCGCGCGTCTGACCGATGTCTTCCCCATCCATGCCAGCGTGCAGGCGGCAATCGACGCGGCGCTCGAGTAGGGACAGGCGTGTGCGCGTTTCGTTGCGGACTCCGCACGTCAACCCCCGCATCGCGCACACTGCCTCGATGTCCACCGACGACCAATTCGTTGCCGCGATTCGGGAAACATTCCTTGCGCAGCGGAAGCTCGCTGAGCGGGCATTCGCTCAAATCGACGACGACGCATTCCGCGCGCCTCTCGACGCAAATACGAACTCGGTCGCGCTGATCATGAAGCACGTCGGCGGTTCGCTGCGATCTCGTTTCACCGAATTCCTCACGACTGACGGCGAGAAACGAGAGCGAAAGCGCGACGGCGAGTTCATCGATGACTTCGCGCCCGGCGCCCATGGGCGAGCCCAGGCGATCGCTGGCTGGGATGCCGGTTTCGAAGCGCTTCTCGCGGCGCTCGACGCGCTCACTCCCGAGGACCTCGCGCGAACCGTCACCATTCGCGGCGAACCCCACTCGGTGCCGTTGGCACTCGCCCGCGCGCTCGGGCACATCAGCTATCACGTTGGACAGATCGTCATGACTTCGAGAGTGCGCGCTGGCGACCGCTGGTCAACGCTGACGATCGAGCGCGGCGGCAGCAACGCGTTCAACAAGCGCGTTGGACACGATACCTAACATCACTCCGCATCTGACCTTCGTAGGTCGTCGAGTCAGTGTGCCCGCTTCGCATCCATTCGCTCACGCGACGGAACTCGGACGTCTCGCGCCAAACCGACGAGCTCAAGCCCGCGAATGAACCAGTAACTCATATCGATCTGCCACCAGCGCAGCCCGTGTCGCGCGGATGTGGGAAATGCGTGGTGGTTGTTGTGCCAACCTTCACCGAAGGCGAGCACGCCGAAGATCGGATTGTTGCGACTCTCGTCGTCGCTGCGGAACGGTCGCGATCCCCAAATGTGACAGACGGAATTGATGCTCCACGTCACGTGATGGCAGAAGAACATGCGCGCCAAGCCACCCCAGAGGAAGCCCAGTAACACACCCATCCAACTCATGGTGATCAATCCGCCGAGGATCGCGGGCAGAATGAGCCCAATCGCGACCCAAAGCGGGAAGAGTCGGCTCAACATGCAGACGAACGGGTCCTTGGTGAGATCGACGATGTAGCGGCTGAGCGCGCGGTGATCGGAACGGAAGAGCCATCCGACGTGCGCGTGCACCATGCCCTTCAGCGCGCCCACGACCGTATCGCCATGCAAATGCGGTGAATGCGGATCGCCGTCGTCATCGCTGTGCTGATGGTGACGCCGGTGCGTGGCAACCCAGTAGAGGATCGGACCTTGGACCGACATCGAACCGGCGATCGCGAGAAGCGCCGCGACCGGCTTCGGCGCGGCGAACGCGCGGTGCGTGAAGAGACGGTGATAACCAACCGTCACTCCCATCGCGGTGATGGTGTACATCGCGAGGAAGAGAATGAGATACGTCCAACTAAACGCTACACCCCAGAGCAGGACGATCGCGGCGATGAATCCCAGAAACGGGATGACCACTGCCATCAAGGTGACGAGTCGCAACTTGAGCGACGGCTTCGCCTCGTAACCGTCGTCGAATCCGGCGATCACGTGCGGCGCCTTGGAAAGGCGCTCCGTCGCGGTGAGATCAACCGGAAGGTCAGAACTACGGGGGGCGTCGGTCGTCAGCATCAGAGCTCGCGGTGAGAGGAAGAGGGGGGCACCTTACGCCAAGGGACGCGGTCACGCGCGGACTCATTGCCAATCCGCGAGAAGTTCACGTCAAGAGTTGAAGGATGACTACGGCGCTACGGGGGGACTTGCGACGAGAAGCAGCGGCCCAGCGGACACGACGACGCCTCCGGACTTCTCGGCGGTGATTGCGAACGCGGCAGGATTCGCGACGCGCAGCGCAGGAGAGAAAGGCACGACGACCTCATCCGTTCCGCTTCCACTCGCTTGTGATCCTGCCTGCGCGACAACGTTGAAGACTCCGGCATCTACCGGATGTTGGTCGCGCTTCGGATCGACTATCCAGAGCTGAAATTGTTTCTCCGTCGCAGCATTTGCCGGCACGCCGCGTAAGCGAATAAAGCCTTTCTGAAGTTGATCGCTCCACACCACATCACCGCTTGCAGCAGCGAGTTCCGGCACTTGCGACTTGAATGCCCACTGAACCCGATCGGGTGCCGCTTCGATTGCAGCGAGTTGACCCGCAGTGTTGAATCGCGATTGACCCGTGATCCAGAGCATCGCCGCGACGACGATTGCTGCGGCTGCGGCGAGCCAGCCGAACGTCGCAAGACGGCGCCAGCGCGCGACCGCCACACCGGATGCATCACCGTCCATCACAAGCGAATCGCGATCTCTGCCGACTGACGCAAGTGCGGCGTTCTGAACGATGCGATCACGGACCGACGCCGGAAGATCTTCGTCTGCTCCGTCGGGTTCAGCGACGTCGAGTCCAAGCCGGAGCGCATCGACCGCCGCTTCGAGTTCAGCGACCGCACCACGATCCGCACCAAGGAGCAACGCCGCGAGTTCAATGCCTTCATCCGACGACAGCCCGCAGGTTGCGCGTTGCAGCACCAAATCGACAAGGCGATCGTCGAGCGGAACTTCAGAGGAGTGCGGAGCTCGGTCGCTCATGACGTCCCCTCCCCTTCAGCTGAACCGACGCCGAGCGCCTCGCGAATGCGAAGAATCCCGCGACGAAGATGCGTTTTTACGGTGCCGAGCGGCATCGATAAGTGCGCTGCGATCTGCTCGTGATTCCAGCCCGCTTGAACCGCGAGACGAATAACATCTCGCTGCTCCGGCCGAAGCCGATCGAACTCGCGCACCGCGGTCCGCGCGTCGTCCTTGTTCGCTGGCTGCGAAGCCGAACCTAGGCCCGCACTCGATCCCAATCCCGAGCCGGATCGCACTTCATCCGCTGCGTCGAGCGATCGCATGCCTCGCAACTGCCGCTGTCGAAGCCGCCCTCGGTCGATCAATCGGCGCCGCGCGATCGTGGCCACGAACGCTCGCGGTGAAGCGATCGTCGGGTCGTAGCGGTCTGCACAGCGCCATAATTCGATCAACACGTCCTGCACTGCGTCCTCGGCTTCGGTCCGATCGGCGAGCAACTGCCGCGCGAGCGTCCAGACAAGCGGACCAAAGCGCTCAACGCAGACCGGAAACGCCGCAGCGTCGCCAGATCCCGCGCGCTGAAGAACTTGAACGTCATCCAGCTTCAGAAGTGCCTCCGCTCGAACCGGAGAGCTTCGCCGAACAGGTTCGACGGGATGCACGCCCCGGAATATCGCGGACCTCGCTCGCGCTCGGCGCTCGGGAATACCACCCATGACCGCACCAGCAGCGCGGTGGCGCATTGAGTGAGTCGACCGGAGTCGCAAGCGAGGCGATGGGATGGAACTTGGGTGTCAGGCACAATTGCTGTGTCGATGAGGCAGATCGTGAGCGGCCATCATCGGCCCAACGATGCGCCTCCGCAACCGGCACGTACTCGCACGGCTTTCACGGGGAACCGACGCGCGCGATATCGTTTCGTTTCCAATGTTGAATCCCTTATCACCAAATCCGCGTGAACGCTGGTTTCACTACGCGTCTCCAGACCAGAAACGGGCCGCCGTGCACGTCCTCTTGGCGGTCGCAACGGGTGATGGCAAGTTCCATCCTTCAGAAAAAACGTATATCGCCGACGCGTGCACGAAGATGGGACTCTCTACCTTCGACGTAGCCGAGGCACTGGTCAAGGGCATGCCCGAGGAGGTCGACGCGCCGTCGACGCGGGCCGGAAGACTCGAACTTCTCCTCGACGCGGCCGCCGTCATGGTCGCGGATCTTCGGGTTGATGACCGCGAACTCGCGGTGCTCCTTATGGTTGGCCAGTCGCTGGGATTCACTTCCGCTGAAGTGAGCAAAGTCGCGTCCCGCGTGATTCAGGCCATGGAAGGGCAAGAGCAGCGAGCGGAAGTCCTCCGCCGGCTGGTGGGGGACGGCCCTCTTGCGTCGCCGGGAAGCGGCGCTTGAGCCCACTGCAACGCCGACTGCAAAATCCTACCCAGTTTATCCATTTTCGCAATTCTTTGGATGGACGCGCGAAGATCGCGTCAGTTCTGCGTACTACACGGTGAGATCGTCTTCGGGCTGCGCGAAGGCGGCGACGGCCGCGTCGGCATCTCGGAACCCGTTTTTTCGACGAACACGGCCACCATTCGATCACCGATTTGCAGCGGCAGCCGCGAGCCGGTGGGCAGCGGTCTGGAGTACGGAATCTCTCTCTCTTCTCCCGTCCGAGCCACCCCGCCGACGGCCTTCGGGTCGATCGATCGGGTGGCTCGGGCGCTTTATAGCGCCTTGCGATCGTTGCTCCCCCCGCTCGCCGGGGCCGCGCGGAGAATTGGTGGCAGCCGCTTCCTAACAAGGTGCCTCGATGGACTACCTCCTCGCGGCAATTGTTGGCGTTGGTCTCGCAGCAGCGTGCGGGTTGCGGGCGTTCGTTCCGGTCTTGGCCCTCGCTCTCGCGGCGAAAGCAGGCTGGGTCGGTCTCGGTCCCGGGTTCGCGTGGCTGGGCTCGTGGCCAGTCATCGCTGGCCTGACCATTGCGACTGCGGCCGAGATCACGTCCTCCCTGACTCCCTTTGTCGCTCACGCGCTCGACGCGATTGCGGCACCAGTGGCGTTCGCCGCTGGCGGCCTCGTCATGGCGTCGCAACTCGGTGGATCATCGCTCGGTGGCACGGCGGCGAGCCTCGCCGGGCTGCCCGATCCAGCGCAGTACATCTCGCAGGTCCATCCCTTGCTTGAGTGGGCAGCGGTCCTCATCGCTGGCGGCGGCCTCGCGACTGCGGTGCACACCGGCAGCGCGTCGGTTCGCGCGGGCACCTCGTCCGTCTCGGCGGGGCTCCTGGCTCCGGTGTACGGCCTACTCGAAACAGCCGCCAGCCTCGCGGCCAGCGTCTTGGCGTTCGTCGTCCCAGTGTTCTTTGCGATCCTCGTCGGGATCGTGGCCGCAGTCGTGATTGCCATCGCAATCGCGCTGATCCGCCGACACCGGGCTCGAAACGGACAGCCGGTTTCGACGCGAAAACCGCGCCGCGCCGGTGTGGTAGGCGCTGCCGCCTGAACGCGCCGTCGGCGAGCATCACATGACAACCATCACGTCGTCGAGTCGCTTGCGTCCGATGTCAGGGACCGTGCAGCCGTCAGCGGGGTACCCCACCGGTAAGAGGAGAAATGGTCGTTCGTGCGCTGGCCGACCCAGGACTTCGGCGAGGAACTTCATCGGGCTGGGCGTATGCGTCAGCGTCACCAAGCCAGCGTGATGAATCGCTGCGAGAAGAAAGCCGGTCGCGATGCCGACAGACTCGTTGACGTAGTACACCTGATCGCTAGCGCGGTCATCACGCTCGTCGCGCATGACTTTGAAAACGACGATGAGCCAAGGCGCAATTTCGAGAAACGGCTTCGCTGGATCGGTACCGAGCGGCGCTAGGTCGCGAAGCCACTCCTCGTTGGCGCGGCCAGCGTAAAACTTTCGTTCTTCGTCTTCTGCCGCCGCGCGGATGCGCTGTTTGAGAGCGGCATCCTGAAAAGCCACGAATCGCCACGGTGCTTTGTTTGCGCCGCTCGGTGCCGTGTTCGCCGTCGCGATCACAGCGTCGATCGTCGCCCGGGATACCGGACGCGAAGAAAACTCTCGCACGGATCGTCGTAGCGCCATGCGGCGCAGAAATGCCTCCGCGGCCTGCTCAGTTGGTACGGTCGGCCGGAACGGCTCGTGTGAGATCGTGGGATGGGTTTGAGCGGGTGCGGGCATCGACTCGACATTCTCCGCTTGTTCGTCGTTCACGACAAACCGTGCCGACGCCGCTGTATTGTGCTGGCATCATGCGCTTCGCCACCCTCGCCATTCTCGCACTCGCTGCCGCTGCACCCGCCCAAACGCTCACGGTGCAGACCATCGCGACCGGTTTGGTGAAACCGACCTACATCACACACGCACCGGGCGACGCGCACCGACTCTTCGTCACCGAACAACGCGGCGTCGTCAAGCTCATCAAGGACGGCGTGTTGCAAACGGATGCGTTCCTCGACATCAACACCCAAGTGCCCGAACAGACCTACAGCGGCATGCTGGGGATTGCGTTTCATCCGGATTACGCGACGAACCGAAAGTTCTACGTTCATCACACGACAGGCGTCTCGAGCGCGATCGCCGTGTGGATCAAAGAGTTCACAGCGGTCGAAGGCAGCCCTGATAAGGCGGACCCGACGAGCTCGAAGACGATTCTCAAACTCAGTTCTCCAGCATCGCAAGCGTTTCACCTCGGTGGATGGATCGGCTTCGGTCCCGATGGATACCTCTACATCCCGCTCGGCGACGGCGGTTACACCGGCGACCCGCAAGGCCCGCCGCGGAGCCAAAATATCGTCGGACAATGGTGGGGCAAAATTCTGCGCGTCGACGTGAACGGCGACGACTTCCCTGACGACGCCAACCGAAACTACGCGGTTCCTCCGAGTAATCCCTTCGTCGGCGTCGAAGGTGATGACGAAATCTGGATGCGCGGACTCCGTAATCCGTTCCGCGCGAGCTTCGATCGCGCGAACGGCTGGCTCTATGTCGCGGATGTTGGCGGAACGCAGCGTGAAGAGATCGATGTGCTCTTACCGACTGATGCGGGCGCGAACGGCGGCTGGAACTGCACGGAAGGATTCTTGTGCACGTCGAACGCGAACTGCTCGTGTCCGTCGCCCCTGCTCAAAGCGCCAATCTACGACTACAACCACACGGTGGGACAGTCGATCACTGGCGGCGCCGTGTATCGCGGCTGCGCGATGCCGTGGCTTCAAGGAACGTACATTTACGCTGACTATCAAGCGAATAAGGCGTTTAGCTTTGTTTGGGACGGCACGACAGTCACCGGTTTCAAGAATCGCACCGCCGAACTCGGTTCACCCACGACGCCAGTCGCAATTGGCGAGGATCTCGCTGGCGAGCTCTACCTCGTACTGCATACATCCGGTCAAGTGAAGAAGATCGTTCCCGCCATCGCGCCGCCCGATGCTGACGGCGATGGCATCCCTGATTCGTGCGAGCTCTCCCCAGCCGACCTCAATGGGGACGGCCACGTCGATGGTGCCGACATGTCGATCCTGCTCGGTGCGTGGGGTCCGGTGCGCAAGGGCACGACTCCCCCTGCCGACATCGATCTCGATGGCCTTGTCGGGTCGTCAGATCTTGCGATCCTGCTCGGTGCATGGAACTAACACAACGCTGCGTGCTCCTCAAGGTGTCTCCGTTCCAAAGGCCGCTCTCCATGAATCGACGCGACTTCATCGCCACCTCCGCTGCAGGTGCGCTCGCCGTTCCCGCGCTCTCCGCCAACCAGAACACGAAACCAGAGGCCACGCCCGCTCCGCGCGTTCCGGTGGCCACCGCCGACTTCCCGATCACAGGACGACTGAAGCACTCGGTGTGCCGCTGGTGCTATTCATCGATGTCGCTTGAAGATCTGTGCAAGTTCTCCAAAGCGATGGGTATCGCTTCGGTGGAGTTGCTCGGCGAAAAAGAATGGCCGACGGTCGCCGCCGCGGGTCTCACCTGCGCTGTCGCGAACGGGCCGACCGGAATCGGTCGCGGCTGGAACCGCGTTGAGAATCACGATGGCTTCGTCAAGGAAACCGAGCGACTGCTGCCACTCATGAAGGCCGCAGGCATTCCAAACATGATTGTGTTCTCGGGCAATCGCGCTGGCATGTCCGATGCGGAGGGCCTCGACAACTGTGCCACCGGACTGAAGCGCGTGACGCCGCTCGCCGAAGAGCTCGGCGTAACGATCATCATGGAACTCCTTAACTCGAAGATCGATCACCACGATTACATGTGCGATCGAACGCCGTGGGGCGTGGAACTCGTCAAGCGCGTGGGCAGCGATCGTTTCAAACTGCTCTATGACATCTATCACATGCAGATCATGGAAGGCGATGTCATCCGAACCATCCGCGACAACTACGCACAGATCGCCCACTTCCACACTGGCGGCAATCCCGGCCGTAACGAGATCGACGTGCATCAGGAACTCCAGTACCGCGGTATCGCGACGGCGATCGCCGATCTCGGCTTCCAAGGCTACCTCGCGCAAGAGTTCATTCCGAAGCGCGACCCAATGGTGAGCCTGCGCGAGGCGATCGCAATCTGCTCGGTGTGATACCTAAACGTGTACCACTTCCGATCGTGATGACCTCTCCCCGACTTGAACTGCGGTTCTTCCTTCCCTATGCCTAACACTACACGCATTGCTCTTGCAGCCGGCGACGGTATCGGTCCGGAAGCCATGGACGCCACGCTTTCCCTCTTTCGAGCGGCAGGCGTACTCGATCACCTAGAATTCGTGCCCGTCGAGATGGGCAAGAACGTCTTCCTCAAGGGTGATACGCGCGGAATGACCGACGCTGCAATCAAGGTCGTCGAAGAGTGCGGCGTCCTCTTCAAGGGACCGATGGAGACGCCGAAAGGCAGTGGCGGCAAGTCGATCAATGTCACCGCGCGCAAGATGTGGAACGCGTTCGCCAACCTGCGCACGTTTCGCACACTGCCCGGCGTCACAACGCCGTTCTCCAAGGCAGGCATTCCGGTCAATCTCGTCATCGTTCGCGAGAACATCGAAGATACCTACGGTGGCGTCGAACATCGCCTCTCAAACGACATGATCCAGTGCAAGCGCCTCATCTCGGCGCCCGGCTGCGATCAGGTCATTCGCTTTGCATTCGAGACAGCTCGTCGACTCGGCTTAGTCTCTGTTCACTGCGGCCATAAGGCCAACATCATGAAGTTGACCGATGGACTCTTCCTCGATCGCTTTCTCACGATGTCACGGGAGTTTCCCGAGATTGCATCGGGTGACGTCATCGTCGACGCACTTTGCATGAACCTCGTCATGCGGCCTCAGATGTACCGCATGGTTATCCTACCCAACCTCCAAGGCGACATCGTGAGCGACCTTGCTGCCGGGCTCGTCGGTGGACTCGGCTTCGCGCCGAGCGCCAACATTGGCACGCACATTTCAATCTTCGAGGCCGTGCACGGAACCGCGCCGGATATCGCTGGCAAGGGCGTCGCAAATCCGACAGCACTGATCCTCTCGGGTCTGATGATGCTGCGACATCTCGGCCTGACGCGGCACGCCGCAGCGATTGAGAACGCGCTCCTCAAGGCGCTCGAAGACGGCATTCACACCGGCGACTTCGGCGATCCGTCGAAGCATCCCGTCGGTACGACCGAATTCGCACGGGAGATTGCGGACCGCCTTGGATCGAAGCCATCGACGGTTCCCGCCTGCGCCGAACCGCTCGACAGCGGCGCGACAGTCACCCTTGCCCCGCTGGTTAGGCCCAAGAGCGGGACGCCGCACACCGTGATCCGCACGTTCACGAAGGTTAGCACCCAGGTCGTCGGTTGCGATCTATATCTCGACGCGACCCAGTCGGCCGCCGCGCTCGCCGAGGAACTCGGCCGCGTCTGCGCGAACACTCCGTTCCGACTGTCGCTCATCTCAAACCGCGGCACGCAAGTGTGGCCCACCGGCTCGATCTACACCGAATGCGTTGACTATTGGCGTGCGCGGTTCGAGCCGCGCGAGGGAATCGCTCCGAGCGCAGTGACCCAAGCAACCGTGATCGCCCTGCTCGACCGCGTCGCCACGTCGTTCACGGTCTGTTCGTACGAGCTGCTTCGGACCTTCGATGGCGTCAAGGGATATTCCATGGCGCAGGGTCAGTGATAGCAGCGGTGGCGAACGTGCTTCCGTAACGAGATCGAGCACGTTGGTCGTCCATGCCCTGCAGCGGCAACCGCGACGGAGGGCACGACCTCCGGCATCGCGACCGAGCCTCGGAAGATTCCGCAGCATTTTGCGAGTCGTCCGATTTTCCATCTTGACGCCCAACGACACCCGTAGTAGCTTCCTACGACAGTGGTAGTAGAGCGTCGCCGCTCACGCGTGCGCTGCTACCGCCGGACCCCGGGAGTACCCACGATGTCGAAGCGTGAAGTCGATCTAGGAGACGCGGAACTCGCGGTTCTCCGCGTGCTATGGGACTTCGGTCCGCAGACCGTCCGCGAGGTGATGGAGCATCTTCACGAGCGCGGCCGTCGGGTCGCGTACACGACAGTCCTCACGTTTCTCACACGACTTGAGCAAAAGGGCGTCGCCCGCTCCGACCGCAATGACCAAGCCTACGTCTACCGCGCCAAGGTCTCGCGTGCGAGCGTAACGAAGTCGCGAGTGAAGGCGCTGCTCGAGGAACTCTACGACGGTGCTGCGGGCCCGGTCGTCATGCACCTCGTTGAGAACGAGCGACTCACCGCCGACGAAGTGACGCAAATCCGGAAGCTCATCGCCGACCTCGACGCAAACTGATCCGCTCTTTCACCGAATCTGACCGAACCGGGCCAAATTGGACCAAATCGGAGCAGCACCGTGGACGCAACCGAGTTCCTCTCAACCATCTGGCGCAGCTTCCCAAGCGTCAACGACCTAACAAGCTTCCAGTTCGGCGCGATTGAGGCGATCTGGATCGACGCGATCTGGGTCGGCGGAATCGCTGCAACTCCGATCGCGCTGGTCGCGGCGATGTTCTGCTCGTCGAAACGAGTGCGCCCCGCGACGCGGCACGCACTCGCTTTAGCAGCACTTGTTTCGTTCCTGACTCCAGCGATCGCCGGCGCGTTCTGGCGCCCCGACTTCCTCAAGCTCGCCCCAGTCCCGCCGATCGGGGTCGCTGCGAACACGACCGTTGCAATCCCCCCGCCGCCGCGCGAAGCACTCGCCGTTCCGAGCGCGAGTCTTGCGCATGAGTGCGACGCGACCATCAACGCTTCGCTCGCCGGTGCGTCGCGCTTCCCCGTCGTCCCAGTCACGATGTCAACCGACGAAGCGCCGGCGTGCCGAGCCACTTCAACGATTGCAAGCTCAAATGCCAGTGTGAAAGTCGCGCTGCCTTCGGTCGCGGCACCCACACTCTCCCAGCCCGCGAAGACGCTTGCGGCAAACGGCCCTGCGCGCCAGCAAAGCGGTCCATGGCTCCCTCGGTTCATCGCACTCCGAGACACCATCGCCGATCTCCCTCCCCTGCCACCACTCATCGGACTCGCTGGCGCAGCGATCTTCATCGCACATCACATCGCCCGTATCGTGAGGGCTCGGCGATCGTTTGCGGGCGCCACAGCGGCACCGTCCGCGGTGGTGTTAGACGTCGCCGACGCAAGCAAAGCGCTCGGCCTCGCCAATCCGCCCGCGACGTTCGTCACCGACGCACGTATCTCACCGATGGTGCTGTGTGGCTTCACACCACGGCTCATTATTCCGAGCGAGCTGTGGCGTGAGCTGGACGCCGATTCGCGCCGCGCAGTGCTCGTGCACGAACTGGCGCATCTGCGCCGCGGCGACCATCGCTGGTGCTGGCTTGAAACACTCGTTCTCGCCATCTACTGGTGGCACCCACTCGTCTGGTGGCTTCGTCGGCGTCTCCGCGATGACGCGGAGCTGTGCTGCGACGCGTGGGTCACCCAACTTCTTCCTCGCTCACGTCGTGCGTACGCCGAAGCGCTCGTCGCAGCGACCGAGTTTGTCGCGCACACCCAGCGGGGTCGCGCCCAACCCGCGCCCGCCTACGCCTTCGTCGGCCTTGGCGTAGTTGCCACCACCCGAAACTCTCAACGCCTCGCTACTCAACGCCTCACTAGGAGAATCACTATGGTTATGACCGACCGCACTGCGCCGCGCGTCTCGATGGTCGGCGCGTTCGTCGTCGCCGCAGCCCTCGGCGTCGGCGCCTTCGTCACCCCCGGACTCGCGTGCCCACCTGAAGAGCTTGCACAGCGTCAAGTTCAGAACTCACAAGCGCAAGCACGAGTGCGCGTGGTGCCGCCGCGAAGCGCTGGCAGAGATCGCGCCCCGACCCAAGCTGGTGCGAGCGTCGACTTCATGGGCGAGGCACCGGCGATCGAGGCGATGCAGGGGCAGGGTCAGGGGCAGGGCGCTATGGCGCAGGCCCAAGAGGAGCTACTCGCGGCTGCGCTGGGCCAGAGTCGGAGCTGGGGTTCGGCTAATCCCTCGCAAGATTCGCAAGAAGTCGTCCTGCGCGCCTACTACCTACCCGAGGGCAAGCTTGAAGCCCTCACCGAACTAATGTCGCGGCAAGACGTGCCGGTCTTCATTGACGCCAACGACGATCACATCGTCGTCCACGCAACTCCGGCTCAGCACGAGGTCTTCGAGTTGTTCATTCGTTTGATTCACCCGGAAGCTGCCGGCTCGCAGTCGCCTGGCGCGGCGACAATGCCACGCTCGGGCAGCGCGGGTGGACCGGCGCAGTGGCGAGGTCAGCGATTCCCGAACCCAGCGTTCGGACAGCGACCGCCGATGTCCCGATCGACCGCTAACGAGTACCGAAGTGCACTGCGTCAACTTGAGCTGTCTCGCGCCGATGTCGAGCGCCAAGCCGAGCAGATGCGCGAAGCCGCCGAAGCTGCGGAAGAACGCTCGGTGGACGTGCGGGCTGCGATGGAGGCGCTCACGGACCAAGCGCGTGGCACGAATGATCAGATTGCAGCACAGGCGCTGCAGCAGGCGGTCCATGCTCTCGCCGAGCGCGACGCTGCACTCGCTGCCGATGCAAGCCGGAAGTCCATGCATGCGAGTGATCTTGAGATGCGACTTCAGCAGATCGAGGCCCAGCTCGCCGAGACGGGAGCTCGTCTCGAGGCACTCAGTGCGATGCTCGACGCCACCACTGAGTTGAGTGACGACGCGGAGTCTCCTGAGCCAATCGAGGCACCGGAACCGGCCGAATCGCCCGAGCCAGTAGCAGCACCTGCTGCCGCAGCTTCTTCCTTCGTTCTCGCCGGTCCAGCGACCGATCCGCTTCTCGCGCGAGCGCTCGTCGCACCCGCCGCGTCCTCGCCACTGCGAGGAACACTTCGCGGCGCCACCGCACCGCTTGCGCCGCTTGCACCGATCGCTCCTGCACCGCCTCGTTAGATTCGCCCTAACACCACTGCCCGACGACAGTCGAGCAGTGGATTTTCTCAATCGCGCCGTAGGGGATTCGCTCGCGCCACGCTGGTACGGCACAGCTGTCGCCACGCTCGTCCCTGAACCCGTCCGAAGCATCCGCGCATGCCACAGATCTCACTCCTCATCGTGCTCACAGCCCTCGCCCAGAATGCGAGCGAAAAGCCCACTAGCACCACCAGCACCAGCCCCCACAGCGCCGCTGTCGACCGGAGCGCGATCGCACACTACCGAGCGGGCCTCGGTCTGGTCGAGCGCGGAATGCACGACCTCGTCGTTCCCGAACTCGAAGCGTTTCTTGCTGCGGCGCCTGACTCGCTCGAACGAGCGAACGCGCGGTATGCACTCGCTGTCTCTTACTCGCGACTCGGAAAGAATGCGGATGCTCTACGCGAGTTGAACATCGTGCTTGGCAAGAAAGACTTCGCCTTTACTTCGGACGCGATGCTCCTCGCGGCAGAGTGCGAACTGCGCAGGAACGACGCTGTACGTGCAGTAGCGCTACTCGATACTCTGGCCCGCGATCACGCTGATCGTGCAAAGCAGGAGCCAGCATCGGTGCTCCGATGCGAAGCCCTAGTCGCCGCTGCTCGCGACGCCGACGCGCTGAACGCGCTCCGTCAGACGATCGCGAGATTCCCTAAAGCAGCAGCGCTCGAACGACTCACGTTTCTGCTCGGTCGCAGCGAGGCCGCGCTCAAGCACGATCTAGCCGCAGTGGAAATCCTCTCCGCGCTACGAGCCGCGCACGGGTCCGGACCATACGCGCCGAGCGCGGCACTCATCGAAGCCCGGTGCAGGCTCGGCCTCGGCGACGCGATTGGCGCCCGAGAGGCACTCGCGAGCATCAAGACGCCACCCACCGACTTCGACGACGCATTCGCCTACTGGATGGCAGCGAGCGAGCGTCGTCTCGGCAACGATCGCGCCGCCACTCAGCGGCTTGCAAAGGCGATCGCTGCGCATGCCACGAGTTCGCTCATTCCCGACATGCTCTTTGAATAAGGCGCTGCATTCGCGCAGCTTAATGACAACGCTGGCGCGGCCGCTGCATACGCCGCGCTCATTGAGCGCGCCCCTACGCACCCCGGCGCGCTGCACGCCGCCGTCGGTCGTGGCACTGCTCTCGCACGCCTTGGCAACGCCGTCGACGCGCGCAGCGCGCTCGACGCAATTCTCGCACAACACGCCGACCTGCCGAACGATCCCCGCATCGCAGCCGAAGACGAACTCGTCGAGCTGGCGGCGGCTGCGGCTGATTGGGAGGCGGTGGAGCGACATGCTCGCTCGCTGCTCGGGCTCGGCGCTACGCCAGCGCGCGAACCGGAACTGTGGCTCCGGCTTGGAGTCGCGCAGGCGAAGCTCGCACAGGGCGACGCGCAAGCGTCACTGGAACGGGCCGTCGCGACGGCGGTGTCCTCGTCTGGCGCTCGCGATGTCGCAAGCGAGGCGGTGCGCGATGCAGCTCGTGCCCAGCTTCTCGCCCTCTCGCGCCGCGAAGGCCGATCTGATGACACGCGTCGCCTCCTTGGCAAGCTCGCGCCGTCGTCACATGACGCGCTCTTCGAGCTCGCGAGCGCCGAGTCAAACAGCGGCGACAGCGCTACCGCGGAGAAGTCGTTCGATCAGTTCATCCGCGCGTATCCCAACGACAAACGTGTAAGCGAGGCTCGCGCCCGGCGTGTGCTAGCGCTCGCCGCGCTGAAGCGATACGAAGAGCTCGACGAAGCCGCGCGAGTACTCGCGCCGAACATCGCCACGCTTGACCCAGCGCTTGGATCCAGCGTCCGCTTCGAACACGCGATCGCACTCTCGACACTTGGGAACACTGCCGCAGGCGCGAGTGCGCTGAGCGCGATCTCCGCCGATGCGGGAGCAGCACCCTGGCACGCGCATGCACTCCTCGAACTCGCGCGGCGCGCGTTTGAAGAGAGTCATGACACTGAAGCAGTGCGCCTCGCCGTGCAGGCCGAGGCCGGGCTTCCAACCGCGCCGATCGGCGAGCGAGCCGGGCTTCAGGAGCGAATCGAATATCTCAAGGGTGCCGCCCGTTTTCGTGCGAGCGCTCGCGGGGCCGTCGATTCCACCGCTCGGACCGACTCCGTTGCAACGTCAAACCTCGAACCGAACGTCGAAGCGGCCATCGCGCTCGCCGCGTTTATCAAGAAGTTCCCGGAGTCCGCGCTGGCTCCTTCGGCGCGTTTGATGTGTGGACAGGCGTTTCTCGCTGCCAACCGCGCTGCTGATGCAATCGCTCCGCTGGAAGCGCTCGTCGCTTCCGACCCCCCCGCCGAGTTGGCTGAGCCCGCACTTCTCGCACTCAGCCAAGCGCACGCATCACTCGGCGCGTGGAAAGCGAGTGAAGACGCGGCAATCCGTCACATCGCTCGCTTGCCCGATGCGCCGCGGTCTGCGCAGGCGAAGTTCGCGATCGCGTGGCCGCGCGAAGAGCGCGGTGAGCACGCATCGGCAATTGAGGCGTACACGCCGATCGCAAACTCGGGTGATGGCGAAACCGCTGCCCGCAGCCAGTTTCAGATCGGCGAGTGCCTGTTCGCTCTCAACCGCTACAACGACGCGGTGCGCGAGTTCCTCAAAGTCGACATGCTCTTCACCCAGCCCGCGTGGCGAAGCGCTGCCCTCTTCGAGGCGGGGCGTTGCTTCGTCGGGCTGGGGCGCGACGACGATGCCCGTCGTCAGTTCGACGAACTCCTTGAACGCTTTCCCGACTCCACGTGGGCAGCCCCGGCGCGCCGCGAACGAGAGCGACTCGTGGCAGCGCCCGCGGAGTCGGCGTTATTGCACTAACGCACCACTGCAATCGATTCTGCAAGTGAAGACGAAGAGAACGTCTCATGGCATCGGCCGCACCGAATAGCTCTTCACTATTCCTCCGCGACCTCTGAGCTCCTCTATGCCTCTTTGGGGCGGACTCCTTCACTCATTCGCAAGATCTCACGTCCTTCCTAACAATCACAGGATGATCCATGCAACTCGTTCTCGCTACCGTCGGCGCGACACCAGCCCCCGCCACAGCACCGGACCACTCGCTTGTCGCCACCGTGTGGGACCTTGCTTGGAAGGGCGGACCCGTGATGATTCCGATCGCTATCGCCTCGCTCTTCGGGCTTGCGATCGTCATCGAACGCTTGTTCTCACTCAGAAAGAGCCGAGTGGTTCCGCCGGATTTCGTTGCGCAAGTGCATGCGGCATTCCGGGACGGTTCCGACCGCGCGCTCGCATTCTGCCGTGACCACCCGTGCCCCGTCGCGAGCGTCGCCAGCGTTGCCCTTCGCTATCGGCACGACGACCCTGGGCTGCGGTCGAAGCGGATCGAAGAAGCAGGATTGCGCGCGGCTGCCGGGCTTCGCCGCAACTTGCGCGGTCTTTCGGTGGTCGTCGCCGTGTCGCCGCTGCCCGGTCTCCTCGGCACGATCTTCGGCATGATCAAAGCGTTTCGTACTGTCGCGCAGTCCGCCGAAGCGCTCGGGCGCACTGAACTCCTCGCTGGTGGCATCTACGAGGCGATGGTGGCGACGGCAGCCGGACTCACCTTCGCAATCCCAGCGCTTCTCGCGTATCACTGGCTTGCCGCGAAGGCCGATAGTCTCGTCCTCGATATCGACGACGCGTGCAATCAGCTCGCCGACGCCCCTGACCTCGTCACAGCGCCAGCAGCGCCTCAGTTGCGTCGCGAACCCCAAGCCGTCGCCCTCGGCGCAGCGTGAAGCACGAAAGGACGACGCATGATTCTTTGCAAAACCGCGGTGGACAGCACTCTTACGGGGACCGGCCTCGATCTGACTCCCGTCATCGATATGGTGTTTCTTCTCCTCATCTATTCCTCGCGGCAACCACCTTTCAACGCAGCGAACGCGAGATGAAGATCGCGCTACCCCAGACCCAATCAGTCGCACCGTTGTCAACGATCCTGAAGGAGATCGTCATCAATATCGATCGCGACGGACGCGCGATCGTCGCTGGGGCGATCATTTCAGACGAGGCGCTGGCCGCGCGGCTGACGGCTGCGGTGAAAGCGCGTGGCGATCAGAAGGTCATCGTGCGCGGCGATCGAAACGCCACGTACGCCTCGATTGCTCGTGTACTCGATCTCTGCAAGAAGAGCGGCGTCGACGAACCATATCTCGAGACCGAACCGACGCGGTGAGGCGCGTCGTGTCATGGTGGAGCATCTGATGTCGCACCACCGACTCACGATTCTGTTGATTATCACCTTGGCATTTCCCGCGATCTTGATTGTCGCAGCGCTCTCGGCCAGCCGATCATGCGGGGTGTGGACCGATGGCATGTCGCTTCGCGTACCACCCGCGAACGCGCACACTCGCGATGTCATTTGGCGCCCAGCCGAGCCAGTTTCCGGTTCTATCAATAGTGACGTCGACGAGTACGAGCCTCGCGCGAGCCCGGACGGCACCGTACTCGTCTTCGTACGACGACGCCCCGGCGCGAATGCGGACCTCGTGATGTCGCGCTCGACACCACAAGGCTGGACCGCGCCGGAGGCTATCGTGTCGATCAACACTGACGCCGATGAACTCGAGCCTGAGTTTTCCGCCGACGGTCGCTTGCTCTGGTTCGCTTCGAATCGCGAGGGCGGCCTCGGTGGGTTTGACCTCTGGTACGCAACCGCTGCGGGCGACGGTGCCAGCGCGGGTTGGAATACACCAACCAACGCGGACGAACTCATCAACTCACGTTTCGACGAGTATGGCCCCGCACTGACGCCTGACGGAGGACAGGTCTTCTTCGCGAGCGATCGTCCGCGCACTGACGAGACGACACCGCCGTCTGATGATGTTGCGTGGAGCGCGACCATGCGGGAACGCAAGTATCGGCACGATCACGACCTGTACGTCGCTTCGCTCGGTCGAAACGGCCCCGTCTACGCGGATCGCCTAACACAGCTGAGCACGTCGTTCGACGAGGGCGCTCCTACCGTGACCGCCGCAGGAGACTTTCTCTACTTCGCCTCTGACCGACCGAGCGGTATCGGCGGATTCGATCTCTACCGCTCGCGAATCGTTGACACGGTGCCGCAGCCACCGGAGCTGCTCGATGCGACCGTGAACTCGATCGCCAACGAACTCGACCCGGCAATAGCGTCTGATGGGTTCCGCCTGTACTTCAGTTCAGATCGCCCGCGGGACCTCACGCCGACGATGATCGCGAACCTGGCCGCGCCA
>JAWXCC010000024.1:0-17346 GCA_034440475.1 Phycisphaerae bacterium
CGCGGCGGATGCCGCGACTCAGACACCTCCGCGGCGGATGCCGCGGCGAGCAACTCACTTCTTCTTGCGGATCGTGAAGTCGTCAGATTTGGATTTCGAGGTTGAAACCGTCACGGTCACCGGGCGATCGGCGTTCCCGACATCCGACTTCGTGCGCTGCGTGAAACTAAAGTACTCGCCCGTGACTTCCACGTCGTCAAGTATCGTCCCGGCAAGGTAGCTCTTGTCGCTCCACGTCACCTTCGCATTGCCTTTGGATGTCCACCCCTCCATCTTGACCTGCACCACGACATACATTCCAGCGTCGACGTCGTCCGCGGTCACCTTCACTGGCACTCCCACCGCCTCTGTCCGTATGCCACCATCGCAAGCGCAGAGCGCGACGGCAACGGTGCAAGCGAAGAAGCGAGGAACGACGGTCCAGAAGCCGGAACTCGTGCGGGAGCGAACCGAAGAGAGTCGCGCGAACATGGGGCAGAGGACCTTTCTCGACATGGAGTAACGCTCGCGATCTAACCGTCGCGTTGGTCAGCGTCGTGGGTTGACTGAGATGTGAGCGATGGCGGCGTGGGCTTCATCGACCTCCGGTGGGACCGCAACTTTGACGGGTACGCCCACGCCCGGCGCTCCGATTCCACCGGATGAGGGTTGAGAAGTCTGACTACGACGAGGCATGGTCACGTTCCTTTCGAGGACTCCGCGCGTTCGCGTCGCGAACTCAACTTTACTATCGCAGGTTGATCTGGATTACCGCGACGCGTACTTCACCTTTACGCATGGTTGCTGAAGTCACAATCACGAAACTCGGTCGCACAGGGACATCAGAGCGGTCGCGGGTTTGCAGGCTTACGACAGCGAATCGCTTCCAATTCCCGTTTTGAAGCGTCACCGGATCGCTCGCGATCACCCCGAGAGGCGGGCGGACCCAGTCGTTGAGATCGCTGTATGCCAACTCGATCGGCATCGGTGCCGAGTCGTCGATGGATGGCTGGGTGGGACCGTAGCTAATCTCGATGTCGAGAGCTACCGAATCCCCTTCGCTCGCGAAGGGCGGAAGACTGACCTTGACCGGCACGCCCACCGCGAGCGGCTCGGCGTCGGTCGTCGCGCCTTCCCCGAGCGCTGAACCGGCTTGCCGCGATGGCGGCACATTCACGCCGCCCCCGAAGTGCTCGCGCATCCGACGAGACCGATCGCGATACAAGCGATGAGAGCCACCAGCGCGGTCGCTCGCGCTTGTGCCAGCGTGTGCTGGGCTGTCGGCATGTCTTGTCCCAGTGAGGTGTTATTAGTCATAGATCTGCTCGATCAATTCGCGCTTCGTGTCGTTATGGCGAGGGATTGACGATGACTGTGGTCGTGGCAGTTTGCGCCGGGCTTCCTGTTGCGTTGACAGTCACATTGAGCGGCACCGAGACGTTCGGCGCGATGTACGTTGACTTCACGTGCAGGATGAACTGCGCGGTGAGATCCGCCGTCGCAACGTAGTTCAGCGGAGATGTCTCTTGGAACACCGATGCATCGGACCAAGTGAGCGTGACCACCGCGCCAGGCGCGAAGATGTCAGTCACCGCGATCGTTGTCACGTCAGCGGTCAGGGTCGATGGATTCGCGGCGACCTTGACCGGCACGCCTACGGCAGCGACGACTGTGGTTGAAGTTCCCCCGACGACTGGCGGTCTCCACTTCGACACCAGCCATCCGCCGAAGAATCCGCCAATGACACCGCCGACGACGCCAGCTGCGAAGGCGAGGAAGACGAGTTCGAACTTTCTGATGGTGAACGGTCCGCCTAGTGGTGTTGGCATGGTTACTTCTCGAGGGGCTTACGAAATTTGGACGGCCGTCACTTCGTGACCGTGCCAGCAGCACTGCTCGTTGCACGTGTTTAGACAGCGAGAATCTGCCCGCACGAGGAACCGGAACGTGCGGCCTCGCAGACGGTTTCGCGGCAGACTAACCGGCTCCTTCCCACTTGGGAATCTACCTCTAACGTAATTTATCACCAATAGCGCGATTCCTGCGCGATCGCAAGCGCGGCTACGGACGAGATGTCGTCGCGCGATGCCCACCCAACGCCCGTACCGCGACATCGAGGGCCTCTTGGTCTGACAGCGCGCAGCCTTCGGCCCACGCAACGTCGAACTCGTCGGCGCTCGCCACATTTCGCGCGACCCCGAGCGCCGATTCGTAGCTTGCGACTTCCGTGGCTTGCACGTCGACACCGAGCGCGCCTCGGCGCCGACTCGCAGCGCCGAACAAGAGGATCGCCGACCGGATCCGCTCGCCGATGGGCTCGCCAGCACACGCGATCTGCCCCGCGAAACCTAGGCTCTCTGCAACGCCTTCGGGCTCATCCGTCCGCATCCGCATCGCTAACGCCTCGCGACAGAAACTCCACGCAAGAGCGCAGTCGCCACGAATCAGTGCGATCCGAGCACGCCACTGGATCGCTGTGCTCACACGCACCACGTCTTCGGTGCGGCGAAGGACGGGGATGGCAGCGGAGAGGTTTGTTTCAGCATCGTCGAGGCGATCTTCTGACGCGTCGAGAATCGCGAGCGTTAGTCGCGTGTTGGCCTCGCCGACCTCGCTCTTCAACTCTGCGTAGATGCCCCGCGCTTCGGCGAGCGCCGCTCGCGACGATTCGAAATCGTACATCTGTTGCGACGCTAGCCCAACGTTGTGGAGCACCGCAGCAAGCCGCGTCCGTTCAGTCGCCATCGTGCTCTCGGGAGCTTGAGCTACGATTTGTCTCTGCAACTGAAGTGCACGGCGATAACCGTCACACGCGGTCCGCGGATCTCTGAGCCAGACTAACTTCGCGCGGGCGGCGAGGAGCCGAACTTGGCGCACATCGCCGCGCTCGCCCCATGCCGCGAGCAGCGGTGTCAGTAGATCAATCCCTTCCGCATAGCGGCCTCGGTCGTACCAGTAGTCTTGCATCTCAATCGCCATGTCAACAGCAGTTGCTAGGGCCAATGGATCGGTGAGCGCACGTCGAATCGCAGCGCAGCAGTCGGCCTGATCGTGGTTCAAATTGACGGACTCGAGTCCGCGTGGCAATCGCTGCGGCGGGAGATCGCTCGCCTGCGGCGGCTCAGCGACTAATTCGGCGAAGCGTGCGAGGTGACGGCGCCGAAGCGAGCCTAGTTCTTCCGCTCGCTCACCCACATCCAAGCGCCGCCGACACAGATCACGCACGACCTCGAAGAGGCGATAGCGTGGTCGAACTGATGAACTGTCGGGCTGCACCAGCGCTTGGTCGATCAGGCCATTCAGCAAGTCGTGGAGGGCGGTCGGCGGCAACCGCTCGTCACAACAGACCGCTTCAACCGATGCTGAGGTCCAACTGCCCTCGAACAGCGAAAGGCGCTCAAGCAGGAGTCGCTCATCCGGTGACGCGCTCTCGACACTCCACTCGACCGTGCGACTCACCGTCTGAGAGTCTCGCGCCAAGTCCTTCCGAACCAGCGGCTGAATAATCTGCGTCAGACGCACCAGAATCTCTTCGGGCGTCATGAACCGAACGCGCGACGCAACGAGTTCGATCGCTCTCGGCAACCCGCCGAGCCGACGGCAGATCTCGGCGACGGCGTGCGCGTTGCTCGCGTCGAGACGGAAGAGCTTCCAACTCGCGACGGCACGCTCTACGAAGAGCCGAACGGCGTCGTACGCCTGGAGCGACGGTGCCGAGTGCGTGCCGTACTCAGGCGGGCAATCGAGCGGATCAACCGCGTGTACGGTCCAGCCAGTGTGCCCCGGCGAGCGTCGCGCCGTGACGAGTAGATGCAGTCCGGGAATGCGGACGTTGCTGAGAAGCTTGGGCAGTTCCCGAAGCACGCCGTCGGCGTCGTCAAGAATCACCAGCAGTCCACCCGCAGCGCGGCCAGCGACCTTCTGCCACAACGATTCGAGGTCGCTCGTCGTCGGCGCGCCGTCGGACGCCCTCGCGTCGCGCTCGAAAAGGGCCGCGACGATGCGACTCGGAATGGTCGAGGCGTCTACCACATCGCGAAGCTCGATGAACGCTACGCCCGCCCCAAATCGCCCGGTGCCCGCGCGCGACCGAACGAGCGCGTTGTGCGCCACGCTCAGCGCAACCCAGCTCTTTCCGCAGCCGACCGCACCACTCAGAGCGACGAGCGGCATGCGCTCCACAAGCTCCGCAACTTCGGCCACGAGCGTCGCGCGGGCGACGGTGTTCGGCTGTTGCGCTGGCACCAAATCAATCACCCGACGCGCCGACTGCTCGGGCATCCGCCGCGGTGTTAGTTTCAACAGACTGAACGCGTCGGCGATATCCCGCAGTCGCTTGTTCGGATCGGGCTCGAGGCACATCTCGACGAGCAGCCGGAGCGGTTCCGGTGCCTCGGCGGGAATCGCCGGGAGATCGACCTCAGCGCAGCAGATCTTGCGAATCAACTCGGGTCCGCGCCCGGAGAACGCCCGTTGACCGGTCAGACATTCATAGAGGACGCAACCATACGCCCAGATATCTGCCCGACGATCGACCTTTCCCTCGATCTGCTCGGGCGCCATGTACTCAGCGGTTCCGGCAAACCGAAACGGGCCAGCCGCGAGCGCCTCGTGATCGCTGGTCGCGCACTCGCTCGAGTGCTCGGTCCATTGAGGCACACCGAGTGCCAGCCCCCAGTCGACGACCTTAATGTCGTCTTCAACGATCTCTTTCGATTCGCCCAGCATGATGTTGGCGGGCTTGATATCGCGATGCACAATGCGGGCGCGATGGGCGGCGTCGAGTGCTTCGGCGACGGCGTTCGCCACGCGAAGAGTCGCAGTGACCGACAGTGGACCAGTCGCGCGAAGCCGTTGGCTCAGCGTCAGGCCGGGCACAAACTCCATGATCAACGCGCAGCGATCGGCGTCTTCGAGCAGGTCGTAAATCTGCGCGACATGCGGGCTGCGCAGACGCGCCGCCATCGCGTCGCTGCGGCGGGCTCGCCAATCGGGATTGCGCACGAGATCGGCCCGCAGCAGTTTGATTGCCACCGGACGGTGGAACCTCAGGTCGTGCGCCCGCCACACTTCGCCGAAGCCACCTTCGCCGAGGAACCGCTCGAAAACAAATCGACCGTCGGGACCGAGGGGCTCGGGAACAGACAACGGCTGAGCGGTCACGCCGGGTGCCGAATTCGCCACCGCGCCGACATTTGGCTGCACGTTCATCGTGGCGTTCCTACTCCCTCCCCCTCACCGAATTCGTCCCGCTTACGCTACAGAAAGATTCGTTATTCCTTGACGCCCAGTTCCTTCAATATCTCAGCCGTGATGTCGATCGCCTCTGGGTAGCGCAGCAACGACCGGCCAATGACCTGTTCCCGCGCGCCAGCAAGGTTGTCCGCAGCGAACGGTTCAGCAGTCGGGAGGAAGCGAACGACAAGATCGATGCCTTCTTTGTCGCTCAGGATCTCGACGGCGTTGATGAGTTCGCGATATCCCTTCTCAATCTGCTCGGCAACCAGCTTCTCGTTGATCCGGAGCGAGCCCTCGCGCCAGCGGTTGTATTCGTCGCGCAAGGCGTTGAATTCTTGCTGGGCCTGACCGACGTCAGGGCTGTTAGGCTCAAGGTTCGAGTATTTCTTCTTGAGCTCCTCTAACCGCTTCCCGAACTCCTCGTCCTGCTTCTTGGTCTCGGTCTCAAGTTCCTTGCGCTTGTCGGCATACGTCGAACCCGAGAGGATCGCCTTCATGGTTCGGTCGACGTTGACAGCGGCCATCGACCAGGCGCGAGCGGTCGGCTGGTCGGACCACGAAACTCGTCCACCCTCAGCTTTGACGCGGACAGGCTTCCCCTCCTGACCCTTCGCCGGCTTCGCGTCGTTCAGAATGAGCGCGTCAGCGGGACCGAGGTCCGTCGCCGCACCAGCTTCAGCCGAGATTGGGCTGGCTGCGTGCGCAGAATTCGGGAGCAAATTCGTGAATTCGAGTTGGAACGCCAGTGAAGTTGTGGCGGCGAGGAGGGCGAGAATGGCCACGAGACGATCAGCGGAGAGCTTCATGCGCGAAGCGTACCACCGCGTTACGGGCCATCCGCGAGAAGAAGTCGCTCGACCTCGCGCGAAAAGTGATGCGTCAATCGCGCCTTGACGGCCGCCATCGAAGGGGCACTACTCCCGAGCTCCTTGGCAAGACTTGTGACCTCACGTCCGGCGAGTCCGCACGGGACGATCAGGTCGAAGTGGCGCAGATCGGTCGAGACGTTGAGCGCGAGACCGTGGAGCGTCACCCAGCGGCTCACGCGAACCCCCATCGCACAGATCTTGCGGCCACCCACCCAGACGCCCGTGGCGCAGGAGTCGCGGTCACCGCTGACGCCACAATCGGCGATCGCCGCGATGACGACCGCTTCGAGGAACCGCATGTACGAATGGATCCGCAGCCCGAGCCGATTCAGGTCGAAAATCGGGTAGGCGACGAGCTGACCAGGGCCGTGGTAGGTGATGTCGCCACCGCGGTCGGTTTCCGCGACTGTCACGCCTTCGCGCGCCAAGATTTCCCGCGTCGCTACGAGATGCTTCGCTGCGTCTGGTCGTCGCGAGACCGTGATCACCGGCGGGTCGTGTTCGAGCAGGAAGAGCGTCATCGGCTCGCCTGCCGTGTCACGCCCGGCAACCACCCGAGCGTGGGCTTCCTGTTGCAGCGCGAGCGCGTCGGCGTAGCCGATTCGGCCGAGGTCTCGGACGATGAGGTGCGGGTTCGCGGGCAACGGCATGGTGGGCACGGATCGTACGCGTGGGCCCGTACGATGCGACGCTCGCTCATGCTCGCACTCACCGTCCTCGCCAGTGGTTCGCAGGCCAACTGCTCAGCGCTCGTCGTTGACGGTCGTCGGTTAGTCTTGATCGACGCCGGGCTCTCACCCAAGGCGACGCGCGAGCGGCTCTTTGCGGCGATCGAACGCCGTCCAGAAGACGCGACCGACCTTTTCCTGACGCATCTCGACCGAGATCACTACCGCGACGGTTGGAACCGGGTGCTGCGCCGCCATCCGATTCGCGTGCGGCTGCATCACCGCCACGAAGCCGAAGCGATGGCAGCGGGGATTCCGGAGGCGTCGATCGACGCGTTCGACGAAGGCTGCGAACTGGCCGACGGCATCAGTGCGGTCGCGGTACGAATGCCGCACGACGATCGCGGCTCGACGGCACTTCGTTTCGAGTGGACTGACGGCTCATCGGTCGCGCGATTGGGATACGCGACCGATCTCGGGAGAGTTCCCGAAGCGCTGCACGAGGTATTCGACGATCTCGACATTTTGGCAATCGAAAGCAACTACGACCACGCGATGCAGCTCGCGAGCGATCGACCGCATTCTCTCAAGACGCGCATCATGAACGGTCGCGGGCACCTTTCGAACGAGCAGTCGCTCACCGCCGCAGCGCGTGTGGGCCGCGCGAGCCAATTGAAGGCGATCGTGCTGCTTCACCTCTCGCGGCAGTGCAACTGTCCCGAACTCGTTCGACGCCTTTGGCATGACCGAGCGAGCGAACTCGCGGAGCGCCTATTTGTGAGTTCGCAGTTCGCGCCAGCGACGACGGTCGTCGCGACACCGCGAATTCGACGGGCGGTCACGCGCGAACCGCTCCTTTTCAGCACTGCGGACGATGCGTAGCTGCCCCTCGCAATTCCACAATCAACGATCTTCATTGATGTCGTTGGCAAAGACCCGTCGCCCCCCTACCCTGCCCGCTTTCCTCCGACCGCCAGCCAACAGCGCATGAGCGACTCTATCAAGCACGAATGCGGTCTCGCCTTCGTGAGACTGCGCAAACCGATCGCGTGGTTTCGCGAGACGACTGGTGATGCGCTCTGGGGGATTCGACGGCTGTTTCTGCTGATGGAGAAGCAGCACAATCGCGGACAAGACGGTGCGGGTGTCGCGGCGGTGAAGTTCGACATGCCGCCGGGCGAACCGTTTCTGGTGCGCGAGCGCACGGCGAAACGAAACGCTATCGAGCGACTGTTCGACGAGGCTATGTCGCCGGTCGCGAAGCTGTCTCCGCGCGAACTCGACACACTCAGCGAAACCGAACTCAAGCGCCGCATCCCCTTCCTTGGCGAATCGATGATCGGTCACCTGCGTTACGGAACGCATAGCGGCCGCGACACCGCGCTGTGTCATCCGTACGTCAGAAACAACAACACGGCTAGTCGCGTCGTCGCGCTCGCTGGCAACTTCAATCTCACCAACGCCAGCGAACTCTTCAGCAAGCTCATCGAGTATGGACTGCACCCGGTCGGCGATAGCGACACCCAAGTTGCGATCGAGAAGATCGGCTACTTCCTCGATCGCGAGCACGAGCAGCTCGCACAGTCGATGGGTCCCGGCTCGTTCCGTGCGCTCGAGGGCTGGGAACTTGCGGAGGAAGTCTCGAAGCAGCTCGACCTCGCGCGCATTCTCCGTCGGGCGACCGAACGCTTCGACGGCGGGTATGTGTTTGCCGGGCTCCTCGGGAACGGCGACGCGTTGGTGTGCCGCGATGCTGCGGGAATCCGGCCATGTTTCATCTACGAGTGCGACGAGTGCATTGCGGCGGCGAGCGAACGAGCCGCGCTCGTCTCTGCGTTCGACGCGCGGCCAGAGGATGTCAAGGCCCTCCCGCCCGGACACGTCCTGGCGATGAAACGCGACGGATCAACATCCATCGATCGATTCGCGGATGAACTTCCGCTGCGCCAATGCACCTTCGAGCGCATCTACTTCAGCCGCGGCAATGATCGCGACATCTATCAAGAACGGAAGGCGCTCGGTCGAAACCTCGCACGGCGAATCGAAGCTGTGCTTGGCGGCTCGTGTGAGAACGCAGTCTTTGGGTTCATTCCAAACACGAGTGAGACGTCGTATCTGGGTCTGATCGAAGAGCTCGATCGCCTTGGTCGCGAGCGTGCCGCTGATGAAATCGCGGCGCTCGCGTTGAAGGGACTGGCGACGCGTGAGGCGATCGCACGCCTTCTCGAAGTTCGTCCGCGCGGCGAGAAAGTCGCCCACAAAGATCAGCGCCTCAGAACGTTCATCACGCATGACTCGGCGCGCAGCTCGCTCGTGAGTCACGTGTACGACGTGACCCCAGGAACCGTCGGTCCGAACGACACGCTGGTTGTCGTAGACGACTCGATCGTGCGCGGCACGACGTTGCGTGAGTCGATCATCACGATGTTAGCTCGGCTTCGCCCGAAGCGAATCGTCGTTGCGAGTAGCTCGCCACCGATCATGTATCCCGACTGCTACGGCATCGACATGAGCCAGCTTGGCCGCTTCATTGCGTTCGAGGCTGCGATCGGACTCCTCGTCGATCGCGGCGAGACGGCGCTCCTCGATGACATCGAACGTGCGTGCGTCGCGCAAGCTGGGCTCGCACCGGAGCGCATGCGAAACGAGGTGAAGCGGATCTATGACTGCTTCACACTCGACGAACTCTCCGCGAAAGTCGCTCAGCTCGTTCGATCGCGCCACCTTGAGCGCATCGGGTGGCACGGCGACGTCTCGATCGTCTACCAGACGGTCGCAGGACTCCGCGCCGCAATGCCCGAGCACACGGGCGATTGGTACTTCACCGGTGAGTACCCGACGCCAGGAGGTTTCCGAGTGCTCAACACCGCGTTCCTAAACTGGCGCCGCGGCGAGAACGGACGCTCGTACTAGTTCTCGGACATAACGGTTTCGCTGTGCTGTCGACGGCGGCTTCGGCCGATCACACGGGCGGAGGGGTTCGCTTTGAGGTCCCTACGTCACTGTGAGGCCACCGATGCTGCGAACCGCGATTGCTCACGCCAGCCGTTTTTCTCAACGCCGAATCTACGGCACGATCGATGCGCGCTCGATCTCGCGGTCGCGAACCCGCGAGTCGTTGAGCGCGGAACTGCGTGAACCGCTCGACGACCTTCCCCCCGGGATCGCGTTTGACGTCCTCACCCAACTCGACCGGGCGCTCGACGCGGGCAACCTGCCGCTCGCGCTCGCCCTCGAGCGCCTCCTGCCCTCGACGCTTGGAACTGATCCGGCGATCGTCGATCGCCTCGTGACACTGCGCATACTTGAGGGCGACGTTACCACCGCTGCCGCGGGCCTCGGAACGTGTCCGATCGCGACGCCAAGACTCGATTTTCTCCGGCGAATTGTGGCGATCCAGCTCGACCAGCTCGACGCGACCTCGACAAGCGACAGTGCTGAGGCACCCATCTTGGCGGTAATGACCGCCCTCGTCGGCCACGTCCTCCACGCTCGTCCGCGCGGAAACCTACGCCGGGGTTTCGAGGCTGCAAGCGACGCAACCGCCGCGGCATGCGCAGTGGTTGCCCGTCGGCCGTCTCCGGTCGCGACGCTTACCTTCGCGCTCATCGCAATCGAAAACCTGCTCGACATGCCCGGAAGGCCCCCCGCCGGCTCACTGGCGTCGGCGGTCTTAGCGACGTTGCGCGGGGTCGCGGTCGATCTCGGCATCACCCTCGGCGCGCCGTCTCCGACGGACGAACTCGCGGTGACCCCGTCCGATCGGCAGCGCCTGCGGCTCCGGGCTGCCTAGCACTACATCGCCCTCTTCCTTGACGGAACCGCTGGGTTTTGGTGTACTCACCGATCCTACCGATCGGCGCGCGCCGCCCGGCCTGAAGTCTCTCGAAGAAGGATCGCTGATGGCTCGTTACCTCGGTCCCAAGGTGAAGCTCTCCCGCAAGGTCGGCGTTCCAATCGCGGACCTTCCGAAGCACACCTCCAAGCGCCAACTCACAGTCCCCGGCATGCACGGCTTTCGCGGCCGCCGCCTGAAGGACTACGGCATCCGAAAGAACGAGAAGCAGAAGCTCCGCTACCACTACAACGTGCTTGAGCGGCAGTTCCGAAAGTATCTCGCCGCTGCGGGCAGCCGCCCGGGTAACACCGGCGAAGTGCTGCTTCAGCTCCTTGAGTCGCGCCTCGACAACGTGCTCCGCCGCGCTGGCTTCGCTCGCTCGATCTGGGCTGCGAGACAGATGGTCGTGCACGGACACGTCCTGATGAACGGACACAAGCTCGATCGACCGTCGGCGGCAGTCTCGGTCGGCGACACGATCACGGTGCGTGACGGGCTGCACAAGCTCGCCCGCGAGCAGATGGAATCCCTCGCTGGCCACGTGACGCCAGGTTGGATTGCCGTCAATCCTGCGGAACTCTCGATCAAGGTTGTCGCGAAGCCCACCTCGGATCAGATTCCATTCGACGTGAATACGAACCTCATCGTCGAGTTCTACCGCTAAGCCCGCCGGGACGTCCCGCTGTTTTTGGGTTGGGCGTTCGGGTTAGGTGTTAGGGCGAGCTCTAACAGACCGCCGCTCAACGGGACACATCCCGACCGCAGCACCAGTCCGCCTCGGCGGCGAGCCTCGAGTTTTTCGCTCGTGATCGCTGCCGTTTTCTTTGGGTCGCTCGTTTCGCGCGAGCTCCTCGCCCCGCCCGAACCAATCTCGCCCCCGCGAACCAACTACCACCATCCATGCTTCGCTTCCTCCGCCAGTACAACAAGATCTTCCTCGGCGTCTTCGGCCTACTGCTTCTGTTGGCTTGGGCCATTGGTGGAAGCCTTTCACAGATTTCGAACTACTCGGCGACCGAAGGTAGCACTTGGGCCACGTGGGGTCCGACGAACAAGAAGGTCACCATCGGCGATCTTGAGCGCGTTCGGCTCGAGCTCAAGGTCATGGACGAGTTGACGAAGCTCTTTCCGAGGGTGCCGTTCGTCCCGGTTCCTGGAGCGGACCGCGATCCCGCCTATTGGTACCTCCTCACCAAAGAGGCCGAGGAAGCCGGGCTTGTCGGCGGCGAACAAGACGCGATGCCGCTGCTTGAGAACATGGCGAAGGGGATCAACGCTCAGCTTCAGCGCGAAGGCCTTGAGATGAACGGTGAGACCGCTGCCGCGTTCATCGCAGCGCAGTCGGGCACGAATCCGCTCATCGTCCGCCAGACACTCGCGAAAGTGAACGGCATCTCACGAATGTCGGAACTCATGCGCTCCATGTCGCACTATTCCGACACGCGACTAAGGCATGCTGCCGCTGAGGCGCTTCTCGGCGTCTCGGCGGACATCGTTGTGCTCGACGCCAGAAAGCTCGCGCAGCCCGCAGTCGACGAGCCGTCCGAAGAGCGACTCGCGGAGCAACTCAAAAAGTACGGCGAGTTTGAGCCAGGGAAGGGCGAGAAGGGCTTCGGCTACCGATTGCCCAACCGCGTCAAACTTGAGTGGATCCAGATCGCAGAAGCTCCAGTGCGTGCGTCTGTCATGCAGTCCGGCGCGCTGGACACGCTCACCCTCAAACGGAAGTTCGCCGCGAATCCCACCCGATACGGCGTTCCACCTGAGGCCGTTGGCACCGACCCGTTGGCCGTGTTTCCACAGTACGAAGCAACGGCGCGCCAGAAGGTCATCAATGAACTCGTCGAAGAGCGAATGAGAGAGATTGTTAAATTCGCGAGCGATCAGTTCACTCAATCGCAGCGCGGACTGAAGCGCGACGCAGTCGGTCTCTATGCACTCCCAGCTGATTGGGCGTCGCGCAAGCCCGACCTGAAGCAGTTGGCAGCAGCGATCGGCGAGAAGTTCAACGTGTCGTCGCCAGCGTACGGATCCGTTGGCGACGTATGGATGAGCGAGGGCGACCTCAAGTCGCTTCCCGGTCTCGGAGGAACGTCGACGACATCGCTTGGTGATCGGCCGATCCCATTCAGCCAACTGCTCCCCCGCCTCAAGGAGTTCGCGAAGGCGGACGCGACGAATGCTGACGCCGTTCCACTCGTTCAGACCGACGTCGCGACCCCGGCGTTGACCGCGAGTAACAAGGATGTCTTCTTCGTGCGCTTTCTAGCAACTGAACCCTCGCGCGCGCCGGGCTCCGTCGACGAAGCCCGTCAGGCACTCTTGGCCGATGTGCGCGCGATCGATCGCTACGAGGCGCTGAACAAACTCGCCGGAGAGCTGAAGACACAAGCGGAGACCGACGGCCTACGCGAGATCGCAAACCGCTTTGGTACCACGGTCGAGGCTGTCCCAGATCTCCGCGCCGCCAACCCGCAGTTCATTGGGATGGGTGTGAAGTTCCCCACGTCGCTGCCGATGCTCGGCGCGGACTCCGATGCACTAGAAGCGGTCATTCAGCGGGCTGCAGGCCTGCCCAAGACGACGCCCGTCGCGGACGTGCCAGCCGCTGAGCGGACCTATGTCATTCCGCTCGACAAGCGACTCGCCTATCTCCTTGCCCGCGTCACCGACGTCTCCCCGCTCACGAACGAGGAGTACCAAACGCTTGCAGGAAATCCGCGGGCGCAGATGGCACTGGCAGGCGACGGGTTACAGGCAGCGTACAACGATGTCTTTAGTCTCGACGCCCTCAAGAAGCGCTACAACTTCAAACCTGTCCGCGGCGACAGCGACGACGATGCGGACGGCGCGTCGCCCGACACAACGCCAGCCACGACGGCCAACACCGACAAGCCAGCGACCGCAGGCTGACACCCGCACCGCTGACACTCTTAGCTCTGACACGCGCACCGCTGACACGCTCACCGGGGTGGGCGAGGGCCGTGCCACTCAACTCACTTTGCTGCCGGGCCGCACTGGCGTCGCGACGGTCAAGATCACGACGTCCCGACCATCGGGACCGAGCTTCTCGCCTTCGGTCAAGACGGCGCCGTCCTTGAGGTCGGTCGCAGCGAGAATCATGCCTTGGCTGATCTCGCCGCGAAGCTGCCGGGGCTCGAGGTTGGCCACGATGATGACCTGCTTGCCGACGAGCGTGGCGGGGTCGTACCAAGCTTTGATACCCGCACAGACTTGACGACCCTCGGGCGTGCCGTCATCGAGCTTGACCTTGAGCAGCTTGTCCGCGTTCGGATGCGGTTCGGCGCTCACGATCGTCGCGACTCGGAGATCGAGCTTCGCGAAGACGTCGTAGGCGATTGGCGCGAGCGGCTCGGGATTTGCCGCGGGACTTGGAGGAGTAGATGGGGTGGTAGAAGTCATCGTGGTGAGTGCGAGGCGCGTTGCGGGCGGTGAGGAGAGACGAGTTCGATACGGGTCTTTTTAGCGGAAAACGCCGCTCGGGGCGCGGGGGTCGAACGAAACCGACCAGATGTACGCTTCGCCTTATATGTCACAGTCGTTCAAGCCATCGTGTCGCCGCCCGCTCAGCCGTGCGATCAAGGCGCTCTCAGCGATCCTCGCAGCGCTCGCCGTCGCTGTGCCCACCTTGGCTGAAGCGCGACCCCTCGACGACGCGTCGTTCGCGCGCATCGTCGAAGCGCTCGAAGCGAAGCGCGTCGAGCGGCACATCCCGGGCATGGTGCTCGCGATCGTGACGCGCGACGGCGGATCGCGCGTCCATGCGTTCGGCGAGCGCGACATTGAACGACACCTCCCCGTCGAGGCCGACACGCTGTTCGGCATTGCATCGACGAGTAAGACCTTCACCGCGACACTCGCGGCGATCGTGGCGGCTGAGGGTTCGATGACGTTCGACGATCCGGTGCGCAAGCATCTACCGTGGTTCGCACTCAGTGACGCCACCGCGTCGGAGGCGTGCACACTGCGCGATCTCATGTGCCATCGCACTGGGCTCACTCGTACCGACGCGCTCATGATGGCACAGGGGATGCCACATCGGGTCACGCGCCGTGAACTCGTAGAACAGCTCGCGAAGGCCGAGTTATTCCGGCCGTTTCGCTCGACGTTTCAGTACAACAACCAGATGTTTCTCGTCGCTGGCCTAGCGACCGCGGCAGCCACTGGCCATCCCGAAGAGAACGGCTGGGACTCGCTGCTTGAAGCGCGATTATTCGTTCCGCTCGGGATGACCCACACGACGGCGTCGCACGTTAAAGCACTCGCAGATCCCGCGCTCAGCATGGGCTACCGCTGGGATGACGCCAGCGCGAGATTCACACCAGCACCAACAAGTGGCTTTGACCTTGCCGCGCCAGCGGGCGGGATCTACTCGACCGGCAACGACATGGCGCGCTGGCTGTCGATGCTCGTCAATCGCGGCACCGTGGATGGCCGGGTCATCGTGTCCGAGGGGCAGCTCGACGAACTATGGAAGCCGCAGATCGAGATGGTTCCGGGCAGCGGCCTTGGCTACGGACTCGGGTTCATGACGCAGACGTGGAACGGCCATCGCGTCATCAAACACGGCGGGAATCTCGACGGTTTCAACACGCAGCTCGCGCTGTTGCCCGACGACGGCGCCGGCTTCGTTCTGCTCACAAACAACTTTGCGACCGCGTTGCCTGAGGAGGCGATCGACATTGTCTTCCGCGCCATCACGACGCCACTCGTCGATGGACCCGTTCCAGCGGACGTCGCTCCACTCCTCGGTTGTTATGAATTCGCCCCGGCGCATGCGACGTGGACCGTCGTCCATCTCGGCGGCGGAACGCTCGGACTCGATGTCCCGAACCAGCGCGTCTACACCCTCGCAAAAGCTGATGCCGACGGTATGCGAACGCTGATCGAACTTCCCGTCGCGAAGATGCGCTTCGATCGTGCGCCTGATGGTGCAGTCACTCAAGCGTCGTTCGTTCAGTCACGGCGGACGTTCGCCTTGCCGCGCCTCGGAGACAAGGCCTGCGCCGACGCGACGGCGGCGCAGAAGAAGCCGATTCTCTCCGAGGGACTAGCGATTCCCGCAACGAAACTTGATTCCTACACCGGGACCTACCGATTCGCCGAGGCGAAGCAAGACTGGGAAGTGCTGATCAACGCGCGGGGCGAACTCGCGGTCGATGTGCCGGGCCAGACTGTGTACGCGCTCAAGTGGCCGAACGCTGATGGTCACTGGGTCTTCAAGTTGACCGACACCATCGAAGTGAGCTTTGCGACGCGCACGATCGCGGATGCTCAGAGGGTCGAGGAGACGATCGTCGACTCGATGACGTTGCATCAAGCGGGTCAGTCGATCGTGATGCGCCGCGCGCTTCCGCTGGCAGACCTGCCCGGGATCGATGATGTCCTCGCGGTGGTGCGGAAAGCGAATCCAGCGGCGGCTAACGATCGCATAGCGACGCTCCGCGCGACCGGCACGCTGCGAATGCCGCATCAGGGACTCGATGGGACCATCAAGATTCTGGCAGCGGGGCGCGACCGATTGGTGGTGCGCACCGACTTCGGGCGCTTCGGTTTCGTGGAGATGGGGATGACGAGTGGCTCGGGCTGGAGCAACTCTTCCATGACTCCCACGCGCGAACTCGTCGCGAGCGAAATTGACGAGCTGCGCCGCCAGCATCCGCTCGCGGAGTTCGAAGACTGGTCGACTCGTTACTCGACGAAGCGCGTGATTGGTACGAAAACCGTCGGCAACATCGAAACGATCGTCGTGCGCGTGCGGACGCAGCGCGGGCAGGCGAGTACCAAGTTCATCGACAAGACGACCGGAGACGTGGTGCGCGAGGAAGGCGCGATCGACGTCGCAGGCGTCATGTCGTTGCCGTTCACGATGACGTTTGCCGACTTTCGCGATGTTGCCGGTTCGCGTGTTCCGTTCCGCATCACGAATGAGAACGATGCCAACGGACGGATCGAGATTGTCCTCGACGCGATTGAGACTGGAATCGAAGTGCAGGACAGCGCGTTTCTGGCGCCAGCCTCGGTCAGCGCACCGTGACTGCTCTCGGCCGTGCTTATTGGTTCACAACGACACCCGTCGCCGAGATCCCGCTGATCGCGCCACCGCTCACTTTCGTGAGACCGTTCATCAACCAGCCGTTGATCTGGCCCGTCGAACTGTTCGTCCAAACGAGGTCGCCCTTGGTGTCGCCGTTCAAATCGGCGGTGGCTTCGAGCGTCCAGACGAGCGGAATGAATCCGAGGACGCCACCGACTTTGCGATTGAGCGCCTCTAACAACCACGCGTTCACTTGACCCGTCGACGTGTTGCGCCAGACGAGGTCGGCGCGGCCGTCGCCATCGAGGTCGCCAATCGCCGAGATCACGAATGCACTCCCGATGGCGGGGGCATTCGTGAGGTTGCCCTGCGTCACGATCGCGAAGCCGTTGAGGAGCCACGCCGAGACGAGCCCCGAGGCGTTGCGGAAGACGAGATCGGACTTACCGTCACCATCAAGATCGCCGGTGCCAATGGTTTCAAGCCCTGCGGCGCTGGCAATGATGCCCCCCGCAGTTCGAGTGACGCCGTCCATGATCCAGGCGTGGATGTTGCTGGTCGCCGAATTCCGGAAGAGGATGTCCGCCTTCCCGTCGCCGCCGACGTCGGCGATTCCAACCACCGAGTAGGTCGCCGCGATGGCGCTGGCACCGAGGATTGGACTGTTCGTGAGAACCGTCTGGCCGCTCATCAACC
>JAWXCC010000025.1:0-11432 GCA_034440475.1 Phycisphaerae bacterium
GAGCGCGGCGCGCGGAGCGCGGAGATTCCAATCAACCCGCAAACGACCGCCGTCGTAGCCAATCCGGCGAGAGCGCCGATCCATCGCGCTCTTTCAGTCATCCTTGACCATGCCAAGTCGGTTCCGGCGAAGGTGAGCGCCTCGATGTACGCGCGCCCGAGCCATGGCATGGTCAGCGCCGCGCCCACGCCGCCAGCGATAAGCGCGGCCAGCCCAAGGAGAAGCGCGAGCGCGACCGCCGAAAACGAGCCGCGGACGATCGGCGCGATAGCGAGCGCGAGCGCCGCGCCCACAAGCGACGCAACCACGACCGTGAGTGTCCAGTTGAAAAGATCTCTTCCTGAGCCGAGGTCGCCAGTCAGCACTGCGGCGGAAAGAATCGCCGCGAATGCGATTGGCGGCGCGAGCGCCGCTGCCGCCAGCGCTACAAGTTTGGAGAGCGCTCGGCGCGTTGGCGCTATGGGCATGGCCGCAGCGAACAGATGTGCTCCGTGGGTGCCGTCGCCTTGCGTGACGGCGACTGCGGCCCAGGCACCGATTGCGATCGCGGTGATGCCAATCACGTTGCCAACGAGGAGGAGCACGAATCCGACTGAGAGTCCGCGAAGCGCATCGGGAATGAGCGACCTAGGCATCTGCTGGCAGACAATGCCAGCCATAATCACACCCCCAACGATCAGCCCCCACGGTCGCAACACATCAAGCGTTAGCCGAAGGTCTTTCCGAAGGAGTACATTCATGCTGTCACCTCCATCGCCCGCATGCGATCGGCGCACGCTTCGGCGATCGTGAGATCAACGACGTCGATCTGACCGTTGGGCACTGCACCGCGGACGCGATCGAAGACTTCGCGTGTGAAGCCGCGCACCGTCACGATGAGCGCGCCGTCGCGCCGCGCCACATGCACGGTTTCGGGAGGCGGCGTAAACCTGTGCGGCTCGGGACGCAACACCAATCGCTTCGTGCCAGCGACGATCTCATCGGTGGCGCACTCTTCAATGACTCTTCCGCGATCGATGAACGCAATGCGATCGGTGACGCGGGCCAAATCGCCCAGCGCGTGCGACGCGATCACGATGGACGCGCCGAGTTCGTTTCGAATACGCGCCAGCGTCTCAAGAACCGCATCGTGCGACACCGCGTCAACGCCGAGTAGCGGTTCGTCGAGAAGCACCAGACCCGGCCGATGCGACAGTCCCAAAACGAATGCCAGCCGCGCCTGCATGCCGCGCGAGAGCGCTCGCACGCGCTTCGTGCGGTCGAGCGCGAGGAGGGCCACGAGTTCATCTGACCAGCGGGCATCGAAGTGCGGCTGGAGCTGGGCGACGTATTCGATCGCGCTGCCCACGGTCATCCAGTCGTACACCGAAAGCTGATCGGGCACCTAGCCGGTTCGAGCGAGGAATCCCGCGTGCGGAAGCGATTCCGGAAGCGTGCGCACCACGCCTGATGCAGGTCGCTCAGCGCCGAGGATGACGCGAAAGAGCGTGCTCTTCCCAGCGCCGTTGCGGCCAACGAGTCCCAGCGCGACGCCGGGCGCGACGGTGAGATCGAGTCGGTCGAGTGCTTGCGTTCGACCATAGCGAACACTCAACCGTTCGCACGCCAAACCGATGGCTGTTGATCCGCTCGGAGCAGAGACTACCGCTTCGTCACTTATCTCGCGTCTCCTTCGCGCCGTCGCCCACCAATCGACGAGCGCGACGCAAAAGCACATCGAACCGTTCATCCGTCATGCCGATCGCCCGCGCATGTCGCGCTGCGTCAGTGAGTCGATCCAGAACCGCGTCTTCGCCACCCGAGCGCGCCGTTGAGCGCGTCCCGCCCAGGACCAGCATGCCGCGCCCGCGCTCGCCAGCGACAAGGCCCTCGCGCTCGAGCTCGGAAAATGCTTTCTGCACTGTGTTGGGATTCACGCCGAGTTCCTCGGCCAGCGAGCGAACGCTGGGCAACAGCTCACCGCTAGCGATCGCTCCACGAGCGATCGCAGCGCGAACACCGTTCACGATCTGGCGAAAGATCGGAACAGCGCTGTCAGGGTCTAGAACGAAACTCGCTGGCATGTGTACTACCGTACTAGTACACCATACGGCGACGGACGTCCAGCAGTTGCCGGAGAGAACGTCGATGTTCGTGACCCTGGTTCCGCGACCTGCGGCGAGGCCGTGGACCGGCCCGTCCCGCGTCCGCCCCCCGAGCGACACCCGTTCCCGCTACGATCTCCCCCTTCGCGCTAGCGGCTCGCGCTGGCGCCTCTCTTTCCTTATTGCGCCCATACCGCGAGGATTTCGTCGATGGAAGCCGGGATTGTCGGATTGCCCAACGTCGGGAAGAGCACCCTCCTCAACGCCCTCACGGCGGCCGGGATCGAAGCCCAGAACTACCCGTTCTGCACGATCGAACCGAACGTCGGCGTAGTGAGCGTGCCGGATCCGCGCCTGGACACCATCGCGAAGCTCATTGAGACGCAGAAGCTACTGCCCGCAGCGCTCCGACTCGTCGACATCGCCGGTCTGGTGCGCGGCGCGAGCGAGGGTGAAGGGCTCGGCAACAAGTTCCTGTCGCACATTCGTGAAGTCGACGCGATCCTCCACGTCGTCCGCTGCTTCCAAGACAGCGACGTGATCCACGTAGAAGGAAGCGTCGACCCAATCCGCGACATAGAGACGATCGAGACCGAGCTCATGCTCGCCGATCTGCAAGGGATGGAAGCCGCATTCGACAAGGCAACTCGAACCGCACGTTCCGGCGACAAGGAAGCGATTGCAAAGGTCGAGTTGCTTTCCCGCGCGAAACCAGTGCTTGAAGCTGGTCGACCATTACGCTCCATACCACCGACGCCCGACGAGTTGAAGGCGCTGAACGGTATGGGCATGATCACGACGAAGCCGGTGCTGTACGTCGCCAACGTCAACGAGGACGATCCGGAAGGAACGAGTGACCTGGTACAGAAGGTGCGCGACTATACGAAGACGCACGGCGGCGAAGTTGTGGTCGTCTGTGCGAAGATCGAGAGTGAGCTCTCAGAACTCGCTCCCGCCGACCGCAAGGAAATGCTTGAGTCGCTCGGCATGAAGGAACCAGCACTCGCATCAGTCGCCCGTTCTGCATATCACCTGCTCGGTCTGCAAAGCTTCTACACCGCCGGTCCGAAGGAGATCCGCGCGTGGACGATTCACAAGGGCGATACAGCCCCGCAGGCCGCTGGCGTCATTCATACCGACTTCGAGAAGGGCTTCATCCGCGCCGAGTGCTACCTCGTTGATGACCTCGTGCAACTCAAGACCGAGAAAGCCATCCGTGAAGCAGGCAAGCTGCGCGCAGAAGGAAAGAGCTACGTGATGCGCGACGGCGATGTCGTGCATTTCCTGTTTAACGTCTAGGCGTGGGCCACTTCGAAAACTCATGCTTCCCCTCGTCGGCTCTATTGAAGCGGTGTTCGCGCATATCACGCCCGTGGTCATTCACGGCGACCGCTATCTCGACGTGGTGATCGATCATGCCGAAGGGCGCGACGTCGCCCGTGTGCCGCTGCACGCATTCGCTCGGCATCCCGAGATCGGCGGCCGCGTGCGACTCAAGATCCTGCTCGGCCAGGTCGACAGCGTCGAACTGCTGACATGAGAACGCGATGACCCGCGAACCGCCCGAGGCTGACCTCTCGCCCGAATCGCTGCTCGGCGCCTACGCATGCGGCGGATTTCCGATGGCCGATCCCGACACTGGACACGTCCATTATTTCACGTGCGATCCGCGCTGCTTGATTCCGCTTGACGATCGCTTCCGCATCACGAAATCGTTAGCGCGAACGGTGAAGGCGCGAAAGTTCAAGCTCTGCGTCGATACCGCGTTCGGCGCGGTGATTCGCGCGTGTGCTGTCGCGCGCGATGCCGAGAATCGCCCGTGGATCAGCAAGGTGATGATCCCAGCCTTCGAGCAATTGCACGAGCTTGGCTTCGCGCACTCCATCGAGGCATGGCTTGATGGCAAGCTCGTCGGCGGCTCATACGGCGTTGCGCTCGGCGCTGGATTCTTTGGCGAAAGCATGTTCTGCCGACCGCAGCTTGGAGGCCGCGACGCGAGCAAGGTATGCCTCGTCTACCTCGTCGAAATCTTGCGCGAGCGCGGATTTCACTTCCTCGATAGCCAGTACGGCAACGAACATATTTATTCATTCGGCGGCTATGACATCCCAGCGAATGAATACTCGGCGATGCTAGAGGGCGCGATGCAACATCCCGGGAAGTGGTGAGGGCTTCACGACCGGGCGCGCGAGATCACTCTCACTTGCGCGAACTGTCGATGGCCATCGCGACCCGAGTGATAGCCGTAGCCCGATTGCTTAGCGCCGACCCACGGGGTCCCCTTCGCGCCCCCGCACCCTTGATTGACGCCGACCATCCCGCTGTCGAGACGACGAGCCACGTCTTCCGCCTTCGCGACATCGCGGCCGAATACCGCACCACCGAGCGCGTACGGCGATTCATTCGCCCAGCGGATCGCCTGATCGACTTCATCGAAACGCACGATGCACGCGACTGGACCGAACGTTTCTTCATGCATGATGTCCATATCGGAGCGCACGTTCACCAGCACGGTCGGCGCGACGAAATTGCCGGGTCGCTCGTCGTTGCCAGCTAACACCGTCGCGCCTTGCTTCACGGCAGAGTCGATCTGTCGTAAGACGTGCATCTTCTGTCGCGCGTTGACCATTGGCCCGAGGTTGACGCCATCTTCTGTGCCTGCCCCTTGCTTCAGTTGGTTTGCTTTCTCGGCGACCTTCCGCTCGAACTCGTCGGCGACGGAACGCTGCACGTAAATGCGCTCCGTGCTGACGCACACTTGCCCTGCGTTGCGGAACGAGTTCCTTGCAGCGAAGCTCGCAGCCGCGTCAATGTCAGCATCGGCCAAGACTACGAGCGGATCCTTGCCACCGAGTTCGAGAATGACTCGTTTGAGCCCGCTCCCAGCACTCTGCAAGATGTGCTTGCCCGCGGCGCGACTGCCGGTGAACGCAATGATCTCGACGTCGGCGGCCACCAGCGCCTTCCCCTGCTCTTCGTCGCCGAACACGATTTGCAGAACGTCGGCCGGAAGCCCCTGGGCTACGCACTTCAACCACTCGAACCCGCAGAGCGGCGTCTCTTCGCTCGGCTTCAAGATCACTGCATTGCCGGCCATGAGCGCTGGCAGGATGCAATCTTGCGGCATCATCACGGGAAAGTTCCAGGGCGTGATCGCAGCGCACACGCCGAGCGGGACATACATCAACGTCGAGTGAGTGCGCGTGTCCTCGCGCACTTCAGGCGACAGCGCTTGGATGCACTCGTCGAGTGCGTCGCTGAATCCACCCGCGCACGCATTTACCTCGCCTCGCGCATCGGCGAGTGGCTTACCCATCTCACGCGTGATGAGCCTCGCGATCGCTTCCGCGTTCGCCTTCAACCGTTCCGTCGCAGGTCGCAGGAGACCCGCCCGCTGCTCAAGAGTCATGGACCCCCACGACCGCTGGGCGTTCTTGGCGCGACGAACAAATAGGCCAATCTGGTCGGCTGGCGTCACCGGCACCGACCCCACGGTTTCGCCGGTGGCGGGGTCAACGGAGTGCAATTCGCGGCCGGTTTTCGACGGTGCGTCGGAATTCGCGAGCGTGCTCATGCGTGCAGCGTACGGCGGTGGGTTCGCCCCCATGCCTTCAACCCATGCTCGCAACAGGGAGGCAGCGTTGCGGAAACCCGCCCCCTTCCAGTAGACTGCTCGCCTTCCCTCACCCCACGCCTGCGCGGGCTATGCCCGTTCAGTCTCTCGGGTGCACGGGCCGTTGGCGACTGGAAAGTGTTCCGCTCTGCGGGTTTTGCCCGTTCCTCGAACCACTTTTCTGGCACCACATGGAGCCTCCCCTTTCGCGGCTTGAGGCGCCAGCTCATGAGGGTTTGCCGCGGACTCGGGTCGGACCCGAACCGCAGTTCGAGACAGTGGCCTTCGCGCCGCCTCCGCCGGTTCCCGTCCTCTGATCTGATCGAGTCGCCCCACACATTTCTGACATCTTTGGCCCGTGGTGTAACGGTAGCACATCAGGTTTTGGTCCTGACTGTCCTAGTTCGAATCTAGGCGGGCCAGTTCTTTCGCTCCGAAGTTCGTTCGGTCCGAAATCGTTTCCCTCTGGGGCATCGATCGTTCGGAGTTCTCGCGTCATTCTCCAACTCACTCCCACGTGAACGCAGCCGAACAAACCTCTCCTCATCGACGGGAACGTCACGTTGGCGCGATTGTCCTCGCTGCTGGCAAGGGCACGCGCATGAAGTCGGATCTGCCGAAAGTCATGCATGAGGCGTTTGGCAAGCCAATGGTGCGCTGGGTCGTGGAAGTGGCGAAGCTCGCCGGTGCCGACCGCGTGACGCTTATCATCGGCCACGGTGCGGAACTTCTGCGTCGTGCATTCGCTTCGGACGCCGGAGTCACTTTCGCGCTGCAAGATCCCCAGCTCGGCACCGGCCACGCCGTTGATCAGGGCCGCCGCGACTTCATGCCGCTGCATGAAGGCGACGACGTCTTCGTCCTTTGCGGCGATGGCCCGCTCATTCGTCCGGCAACGCTCGCAAAACTGCTCGCGACCCATCGAGCCGACGGCGCAGCGGCCACGCTCGCGACCAGCATCAGCGACGATCCACAGGGGTACGGCCGCATTGAGCGCGACGAACGCGGTCAATTCCGCCGCATTGTCGAACAGAAGGACGCGACGCCAGAGCAGTTAGCTATTCGCGAGGTCAATCCCTCGTACTACTGCTTCCGTGTCAGCGATCTCTTTGGTGCTCTCTCGGAAGTCGACAACAAGAACGCGAGCGGTGAGTACTACATCACCGACGTCTTCGAACTGCTGTTGAAGGAAGGAAAGCGAGTGAGTGTTGTGGACGCAGTGCCTCCAGAGGACGTACTGAGCGTGAACACGCCCGAGCAGCTCGCGGAGGTCAGTCGAATTCTCGCATCGCGCGCTAACCTAGGTAGCAGCGCGGAATTCAGTCCGCACGAGGCGAGGCGCACATGAGCGCTTCTGACCGCGAGCACCTGAAGATCTTTGCCGGCTCTTCGGCCCGCACCTTGGCGCAGGCGATGTGCGATCACCTCGAACTTCCGATCGGTCAGGCGCTCACAACCCGCTTTCCCGACGGCGAGTGCATGGTGAAACTCGACGAAGACGTGCGCGGTCGCGACTGCTTCGTGGTCCAGTCGACGTGCGCACCCGTCGACGAAAACCTGATGGAACTGTTGGTGTTCATGGACTGCCTGCGCCGTGCCAGCGCGAAGCGGATCACCGCCGTGATCCCCTACTTCGGCTACGCCCGCCAAGACCGAAAAGACGAGGGTCGCGTTCCGATCACTGCGAAGCTCGTCGCGAATCTCATCACCACCGCAGGCGCGGAGCGCGTGCTCTGTATGGACCTCCACGCGGCTCAAATTCAGGGCTTCTTCGACCTCCCCGTTGATCACCTCTCCGCATCACCGGTCATCGCCGAACACTTCCTCGCGCTCGCTGGTGCGGGGGCGGGCCAGCTCGGCGAGTGCGTCGTGGTGAGTCCCGACGTCGGCAACGTGAAGGTCGCAAACATGTACGCGAACGTGCTCGGTGCCGATCTCGCGATCATTGACAAGCGTCGTCACTCAGGCTCGAAAGTCGTCATCAAGAACCTGATCGGCGAGGTACGCGGTCGGACCGTTCTTATGTTCGACGACATGATTTCGACCGCAGGCACGGTGTGTGAGGCGGCCCGACTCGTCATGGAGGAGGGCGCGACCGATGTCATCGCCACGGCAACCCATGCCGTGCTCGTAGGCCTCGCGATGGAGCGCCTCGCACAGAGTCCCATCTCGAAACTCGTCGTCACCGACACCATCCCCGGCGGCGCGCGGCTTCAACCGCTCGCTCACAAAATCCAAACTCTTTCCGTGGCCAAGCTCCTCGGCGAGGCAATCCATCGCATTCACCACGATCAGTCCGTCTCAGCGATGTTCCGTTCAGGCATCGGAACGAAGCGGTGACCGTTCTCCGCGTCGTTCGTCCATCAGACCCCACTTAGCTTTTACTTTGTTAGGCACTTTGTTAGGAGACTCCAATGGCTCATGAAACCCCCACCCTCGAGGCCAAGCCACGCGACCAGTATGGATCGCGCTATGCGAAGCGCCTCCGTGCCGCTGGCGGCCTGCCCGCGGTGATTTACGGACACGGCGCCGAGCCGAAGTCCGTCACGCTCAACGAGAAGGCGACGCTCACCGCGCTCAAGCACGGCTCACACGTCGTCAATGTCAAAATCGAGAACGGCGCGACCGAGACATGCCTCGTCAAGGATCTTCAGTTCGGATACCTCGGCGACAACGTCATTCACGTCGATCTCGCCCGCGTGAATCTCGATGAAGTCGTCACGGTCAATGTTTCGATGCACTTCGTCGGTACGCCCGAGATGGCAAAGAAGGCTGGCCACATCGTCACCCACGACTATGCCACGCTCGAAGTGCGCTGCAAGGTGCGCGATATCCCCGAGGAGGTTCGCGTCGATCTTTCGATGGCGATGTCGGGCATGACACTCACACTGGCAGACATCAAGCTCCCAGCTGGAGTGAATTCCGTGCTTCCTCCGGAAACCGTCATCTGCCGTATCCAGATGGTTTTGGAAGAAGCCAGTGGCGAAGCCGCACCGGCACCGGCCGAGGCAACGTCGGCACCGGAAGTCCTCACCGCCAAGAAGGACGAGAAGGCACCAGCCTAACCATCCGCTGCGGATTCACCATGAAACTCGTTGTCGGACTCGGCAATCCAGGCCTCGAATACGACCGCACTCGACACAACGTCGGGTTCGAGGTCGTCGATCGCTTGGCGCGCCGAACAGTTGACGCGTCGCGCTCGATCGCACGCTCCCGGTTCTCCGGGAGCGTGCTCGAGACCGACGTGGCAACCGATTCCGGGAGCGAGAAAGTGATGTACCTGAAGCCGCTCATGTACATGAATCGCTCGGGACAGTCGGTCGCCGAAGCGCTCCGCTTCTACAAGCTCGTTCCGGCCAAGGACCTCTTCGTCGTCGTCGACGACATTGCACTGCCGTGCGGAACCATCCGGATTCGACCGGACGGTTCGAGCGGCGGACACAACGGCCTTGCCGACATCGAGGAGAAGTTAGGCACCTCGGCGTATGCCCGATGCCGCATCGGAATCGACGCCCCCGGCCAAGTTCCGCAGAAGGACTACGTTCTGGGGAAGTTCAGACCGGATCAACAAACGCTCGTCGAGAGCGCACTTGAACTCGCGGTCCAAGCGTGTTCGACGTGGATGTCATCCGGCGTGGAGGCGGCCATGAACCGCTTCAACGTGCGTAGCTCGCCGCGTGAATCATCGCCCCTCAAGGCAAGCGAGCGACGTCTACCCGACGCGCCAGGCCCCTGAGTCCACATACGACGGCTGTCCAAGCCGCCAGCATTCCCAGTCTGAATTCTCCCAAGCTCGTAACACTTCAAGCCAAAAACATTCGAATCAGCGATCACCACCAAGAGATCCAATCATGCCCGAAGTTCGCATCAACACATACGAAGGCCTCTTTCTGTTTCCGCAATCCGCCAGCGCCGAGTTGTCGGTAGCGGTCGATCACATCAACGACATCCTGAACCGCGCCCACGCTGAGATTCTTGCTCTCCGTAAATGGGACGAGCGCCGGCTTGCGTACGACATCCTCGGCAACAAGCGCGGCGTCTACTTCCTCGCCTACTTCAAGACGAAGGCCGAGACGCTCGTCGGTATCGAGCGCGATTGCCGCCTCAGCGAGAAATTGCTTCGCACCCTGATCACCCGGGCCGAGCACGTGCCAGCGACCGAAGTCATGGCCGCCGATGGCCGACAGCAGATCGCCGACGAGATCAACCTTCGTTCGACGCAGCCAGCGCCGACCACAGCGGCGGCACCGGCACCCGCTGGCGTCTGACCGCGGCATCGTCGGACTGACCTTGCTTCCAACCGAACGGCCGCCCGCGATCGCGCGGGCGGCCGTTGTCGTAGCGCAAGAAAAAACTCCCGACTTTCAGGGACGGAGTACATCGACTGGTACGATCCGGAAGTCTCGCGTGGCCGCACACCAGCGCGATGAAACTGCTTGACAAGCCGGTTCGGAAGTCAAGTACTCAGACGAGAAGAAAGGACGCTTCGATGGCTAACCTCAACAAAGTGATGATCATGGGAAACTTGACGCGCGACGTCGAGTTGAAGCAAATTCCCAACGGCCAGCAGGTCGCCCAGATCGGGCTCGCGCTCAATCGACGGTTCAAGACAAAGGAAGGCGAAGACCGGGAAGAGGTCACGTTCGTCGACTGTGAAGCGTGGGGACGCCAAGCCGAGGTCATCGCGCAGTACATGAGCAAGGGCAAGCCGATCTTCATCGAGGGTCGCCTGAAGCTCGATACGTGGGAAGACAAAGACGGCAAGAAGCAGTCCAAGATGCGCGTCGTGGTCGAAGATTTCCAGTTCATCGGTGCCCGCGATGGTGCGGGATCCGGCGGCGGCGGCGCGAATACCGAAGGCGGCGCTGCGCGCGGCAACCGCGGAGGTGGCGGCGGCGGTGACTACGCTCCGGCACCGCGCGAAAACCGACCGACCGGCGGTCACGTCGCTGTTCCCGAGGACGACATCCCGTTCTGAGTTGGCATGCGATTGAGCGCTCGACTACGACGAGGATGAATCGTTCATGATTTCTGCGCGCGAAGCTCTTCAACGCCTTCGGGTCGGCAACCAGCGATTCGTGGCGGACGTTCGCAGTCCCGACGCGCCGACGAGCCGAACGCGCCGCATTGAACTCACAGCTGGACAAGCGCCGTTCGCAGTCATTCTCGGATGCTCAGATTCGCGAGTGCCTGCTGAGATCGTCTTCGACCAGGGACTGGGCGACCTGTTCGTCATCCGGGTCGCGGGAAACATCGTCGCGCCGTCGCAGGTCGGAAGCGTGGAGTTTGCAGCTGCGCGGTACGGGACGCCACTCGTAGTGGTGCTCGGTCACTCCCAGTGCGGCGCCATTCAGGCAACGCTCGAAGAGTTGCAACAACCGACGGCGAACCAGTCGAAGAACCTGCGCTCGATCGTCGATCGGGTTCGCCCGTCTGTCGAAGCTCTCCTTGCGACCGAACTCAGGCACGATCCCGAGGCCCTCGTGCGACACGCCGTGCGGGCGAACATCAGCGCGTCTGCGAATCACCTGCGACATGGTTCGGAGATGCTTGAGCAACTGATCCAGAGCGACGGACTGCTCGTCGTCGGGGCCGAGTACTCGCTTGAGACGGGGATCGTTGATTTCTTTGATGGCCTAGCACTACAGCGCCCCTTATTCTCTCTGGCATCGCCGCATGCCGGTGAGTCGGAAGCCTAGATCATGCAGTTTTCTGATGGTCGCGCGACGATGCGC
>JAWXCC010000026.1:0-25130 GCA_034440475.1 Phycisphaerae bacterium
ACTATAGAGTGGGAGCCGCGACGCGGCTTCATCCGCAAGATACGGCAAGTCGCGGCGACGCCGCAGCCACCCAATGTTGAGAGCTAACAGCCTCGTTCGCAGCCCGAATGACTTTCGCCGCAGACTGCTAGGGAAGTCAAATCTCATGCGTACGCGCCTCGTGATCACCGGAATGGTTCTGCTCATCGGAGCGATGCTTCTCACTGTCTTGCTGCAGTGCATGACAGTGCGACAACACGAATTCGAAGTCAACTTGTGTGGCGACGCGATGCAGCTCGAAAAGGCGCGATCGATCGGCGCCCGCGACGGTGAACCGAACCTCACCGTCAATGACCTCGTCAGCGGCAACTACTTCTCACCAGTACTCGCGGCTCATCGCCCCCGAAGCGCCTGACGACGTCCGTTGGTCCGAACCTGGCACGAACTACACACCGCGCCTATTCGATTGCAACGGCAACGATGCAGACGTCACGATGATCGATGCACCGGTTCGCATCGGATCGCTCGTCTTGTTTCCGATCACGGCTGACGCAGATCCGACGGACTGGAGTCTCGTCGTCCTCGCCAGCGAGCGCGTGCCGAAGCAGATCGTTGTCTTCGCAGACGGCCGTGTGGCTGCCGTCTCGAACGACGTATTCACAGCGGAACTCGACGCGTTGACTCAGCGTCGCGACGCTCATGGAGCGCACGCGAACGTGTGGGTCCTGCTTGACTTTGAATGACGAGCGACTGAAATCTGCCCCTCTGTCCGCTGCGCGGACATCTCCCCACGATCGAAGCGATCGTGGGGAGAGGAAGAGTGTCGTCGGCCGCGCTCTCCTCTACATCTCCCCGTTGACCGTTTCGGTCAACGGGGAGATGTCGCGCAGCGACAGAGGGGCTGAGACCTAACTACACCGCAGCTGGACCCACCAGCGCGTCGCCCACCACGAACGAAGGCGAGCGGATGAGCGAGCGAGCGTCCGCGTGCGCCTCGGCCTGACGTCTCGGTCTGCCGTTCAGCGGCACACGCCGAGCGCCGAGCTGCCGTCGAATGGGTGGCCAGTATGGCTTTCGGCAAGGGCCGATTCATCCCACTTTTTTCGGTAATTCCTGTGATTCGTGGCAGTGCCCACTCCTCAACGGTGCGGTGCTCATAGCCGCGAGGTCACTCGCCGTCGCTGCCGAACTGCTGGCGACCGACGGCCCCCGCCCGATCCCGCACCCAAAGGAGTCGCACGCCATGAATCACTTCCCATCTAGCCTGCCCGCCAGCTTGCTCACCTCGTTTCCCAAGCTCGGTCGCTGGGCAGCGCTCGCAGCCATCGCCCTGATCGCACCAGCCGCGTCCGCGGATGTGCTTCAGGTGTACTGGACGATTCCGGCGGGGCACCAAATCGCCCGGGTCAATGCCGACGGTTCCTCGCCCGGCGGAATCGCGGTCTCCCCCGCCGGTGATCCGATGGGAGTGACCTTCGACGAGGCCAATGGGCAGATGTACTGGGTCACCTCATACATCAACGGGCAAGACCGGATCTATCGCTGTTCGATCGATGGCACCCAGCCATGGGAAGTGACGACTGTTCGAACCGGTCTGCACGGGCTTGGCTCGGACATCGAGTACGACGCCGTTGCGGGCAAGCTCTACTGGTGCGCCTGGGCTGGCCAGTCTCCCAACGGCGGTGGCGTCTATCGCTGCGATCTCGACGGTGCAAACGAAGAGACGATCGTCACGGGTCTGGAGCGGCCGACGCGCATGGTCTTGGATCCGGCAAACAACCGCGTGTAATGGACTGACTCTGCGAACTGGCTCATTCAGCGGGCAAGCACGCTCGGGACGAACCTGAGCGTGACGACAATCATTCCGTTTCCGATTGCGCCCGAGGGCTTGGCGATCGACTTCGATGGCGGTCTTGTCTACTGGAGCGAACTCAACACCGGGGCCATCGAACGAGCGAGCTTGGGCGGGTTTGGCGCTGACACCGTGGTCCTTGTCAACGATCTTGCTGGCGCCAGCCCGCCGCGCGACCTTGGGATCGACTTCGATACCGGAACGATGTACTGGACCGATCCGGTGCATTCCAAGATTCGGACGGCGAACCTGAGCGGCAGAGGCATCGCCTCCTTGGCCACCGCATCGTCCTGCGTCGGGCTCTCGCTTCGATTCGCACCGCCGCCCCCGCCGTGCGACGCGGACTTCGACGCCAACGGATCCGTCGATGGTGGGGACCTCGCGTCGCTCCTAGGCAACTGGGGTGTGACCGGACTCAGTGACTGGGATCTGACCGGCAATGGCATCGTCGATGGCGCCGACCTCGCGTCGCTGCTCGGCTTCTGGGGGACCTGTCCGGGCTAAGTTCTCACCGCTCGCTCAGGGAGGGCTCCGCCGCGATTCTTTCATTCGGCGGGATGAACGATGCGTGTCGCTCTCTTCGCGCGTTGCTGGGCGCCAGCCTCGACAGAGGCTGGCGCCTTTTCGAGTAGTACCAACATCGCTTCCGCAATCGCGACAGCGGCGGCGCGATCGCCTCTGCCTCGCTCAATGCAACATCGATCGTGCGGCCATGGGATGGTCCAAACGTCCGCCCCGATCGCTCGACCAACTCGTGATAGAGCTCGGCAGCCTCCGCGCGACGACCGCCCGCCGCCAGAGCCGAAGCCTGCCGATTGATGATGGCAAGCGTGACCCGATGATCGGGCCCCGAGATGCGCTCGTGGATTGCTCGCGCCGCGACGAAGTGCGGAACGGCCTCGTCGAAGCGACGTGCGTCGACTAACAGCTCGCCCCAGTTGTTCTCGGCGACCGCCGTGTCGCGGTGGTCGGGTCCAAGCGTGCGGGCCAAACCGTCGCGGGCGGCGCGAAAGCGATCGTCCGACTCGCTCAGTCGTCCCAGATCATGAAGCGACTGGGCGACGGCGTTCTCGGCGATGGCGGTCATGGCATGGTCGCGGCCATTCAGCGCCAAGAACCGCTCGTAGCACGTGCATCGCAGCTCGTAGGCCTCCTCGTAGCGCCTGTCGCGCCGACAAGCGCTGGCGATGTTGCCCATCGTGATGAGGGTCGCCTTCGCACCATCGCCAAGGGTGCGCTCTTGCGATGCCAGCACCTCGCGGAGCATCGCTTCCGCTTCGGCGTGCTTGCCTTCGACCGGAAGGGCGACTGCCATGTTGCTGCGAACGATGAGCGTCTTCGGAGCATCTTCGCCAAGCAGCGATCGCCGGCCATCAAGCGCTCGGCGGTAGAGCGCGGTCGCCTCATCATGATGCCCAAGCTGAGCCTTGGTCTGACCCAACGCGTTGACGCTGTCGAGCGAAGCTTCCGCATTGGGGCCGAGGGCCGCGTCGCGCAGCCGGAGCGCTATTTCGTACTCCTGCGCCGCGGACTCGTAGTCGCGCAGGTTGTAGAAGATGGTCCCCATCTCGTTGTGAACTGCGGCGGCTTGAATCGGTTGGGCCTCAAAAGAAGGCGCGATATCGTCGAGGGCACCCCGCACCAGCGCGCGGATGTCCACCGATCCTCCGCGGTTCGGATCAACTCGGGCCATCATGCGCACCATGAAGTCACTCACCGCTTGGGAGGTGTTGGCGGCGTCGGTGGCTCGCAATGCCTCACGATGCGCGCGATCGGCTTCCCCGGCATAGAGAACGAGTCCGAGCAGTAAGACCAGGAGCGTCGCCGCAATGCCCGCGACCACACCACGATGCCGCGCCGCAAACCGCGTCAACTGGTAGGCCGTGGTGGCGGGGCGGGCCTCGATCGGTTCGCCGTCAAGGAATCGCTGGAAATCGGCGGCTAGGGCGCCGGCGGAGGAGTACCGACGGTTCCGATCGCGATCGATCGCCTTCATGACGATGCATTCAAGATCGCGCCCCACCGATGGCGCGAAGCGTCGGAGCGGCGGCGGCTCGCATTCGACGATGACGCGAATCGTTTCGGCGATCGAGCCACTGGGTGCATCGAAGGGGAGACGTCCGCTGAGGAGCTCGTACGCCATCACGCCCAAGCTGTAGATGTCGCTTCGCGTATCAACCTCCCCACTTCCGCCGCCACTGCCGTCGCCGAACTGCTCGGGACTCATGTAGCGAAGCGTTCCGACGAGCATGCCGGGCATCGTTGCCATGGACAGCGGCGAGTCGGCGTCGAGCAGTCGGGCGACGCCGAAGTCGAGGACTCGCGGTCGCCCATCGGGCGCGCCGAGGACGTTAGATGGCTTGAGATCGCGGTGAATCACGCCTTTCTCCTGGGCGTGCTGGACCGCCTCGGCGATAGCAATGAGCATCGCGACTCGGGCGCGGGTTCCGAGCGTTGGGTCAGCCGCGACCTCGTTCAGCGGCTTTCCGTCCACCAACTCCATGACGAGGTACGGGAAAGGGGTTCCGTCGACATCGCCGTTTCCCACCGCGAAAATCTGAGCGATTCCCGGGTGCCGCAACCGGGCGAGCGCCGCGCCTTCACGTACCAAGCGCTGCGAAAGCGCTCGTGAAGCGAGTCCGGGATGGACGAACTTCAGCGCGACCCGCCGTGCGGGCGACTCCTGCTCGGCCTCGAAGACGACTCCCATGCCCCCCGTGGCGATCGTTCTCAGGATGCGATAGCCATCGATCGTGCGACCGACGAAAGCGTGCGGAGCATCGAGCCCAGCGCCGAGCTGAAGAGAGGCCGCGATCGGCGGCTCGAGGAACGCGCCCGCGGCTGCATGGAAGCGAAGCAATCGGTCGAGTTCGGCGCTGAGCGTCGTATCGGATCGGGCAAGCTGCTCGATGAACGCCGCACGCCTGTCGGAGGGAAGTTCGATCGCGTCACCGAAGAGGTCGCTCATCCGCGTCCAGCGCGCCCCAGCGGAAGCGTCACCGGAACTGGTGTTCGGTTTGCCGTCAGGATTGGCGTCGGGGACATCAGGCATCGCGGTCCTTCCCTTCGATCTCGCCGCGAAGCCACGCCCGTGCTGCGGCCCAATCGCGATGCACGGATCGTTCCGACTCGCCTGTCACTTCTGCAACCTGAGGTGGCGTGAGGCCCGCGAAAAATCGAAGCTCGACGACGCGTGCCTGGCGCTCACTCAGATGACGAAGCCGATCGAGCGCGGCGTCAAGGGCGAGCAGGTCGATCGATCCCTCTTCGAACCGATCGGCAATATCGTCGAGCGCTTCCCGCCCTCGGTCCCCTCCGCGCTTGAGCCGCCGCCGATCCCGCACGTGATTCACCAAGATCCGTCGCATAGCAGTGGCGGCGACGGCGAAGAAATGGCCTCGGTCTTTCCAATGCGTCTCGCGCTGGCCAACGAGTTTCAGATAGGCCCCGTGGACGAGGGCGGTCGGCGGAAGCGTGTGGCCCGCTGACTCGCCGCGAAGGTAGCTGGCGGCGAGCCCACGCAGTTCTTCGTACACCAGCGGTAGGAGGCGGTTGGCCGCCGCATCGTCGCCCGCAGTGGCCGCCGCCAAAAGGATCGTGACGTCATCGGCTGGGTGTGTGGCCATCGAGACCCCTCCTTCGCCTGGTCGACATCGTGCTTGCCCCGCTATGGACGATACATCACGACAGACGTGAAATCGGCCACCAGCGGCACTTGTTTTTTCGTTTGGGTTCCTCCGTTTGAGTTTTTTGTTTGGGACAGACACCGACCGCCGAGACTGAGGCGCGACTGGACGGACCCCGCCTAACGCAGTGCGAGGTGCAAAACCGCAACGGGACACACCCGTTCGTCTGTGTTCGTCTGACTTTGAATGACGAGCGACGGAGGGGCTGAGACCCAACTACACCGCAGCTGGACCCACCAGCGCGTCGCCCGCCACGAACGGAGGCGCACGGACGAGCAAGCGTCCGCGCGATCGCTGCGCGCGGGCTGTGACCTTTCGCGCTTCCCTCTCTCACAACCGACATCAGGGCGACTGCAGATGCGGCCGCGAAGCGCACGGACGCGCCGCATGGTGTGTCCACTATGCGCTTTCGCGCGTCCGCATCCCCGGGCGCTTCGTATCAACGCCGTATGCGTCCCCGGCTGCTGCTCCGGTACGGTGCGATCGGAATCGTGTTGACGGTCGTAGTCGCTGCTCTTCGCATCATCGTTCTGACTAGTGTTCTCCGGGCCAGGATCTCTCACGCGCACCCGGCGACGCCGAGCGTCCCGCTGCATGCGCTGCGGCTAATCGCTCGCAGGTCGCAGCGGAGCTACGGCTTGCCCAGAGTGCGGGCGGGTTCAAGCGAAATAGGAGACGTGCGCGCGTGAGTGTGTCCTCGATGAGGCCCACGCTGGCCAACCGTGGAAAGCACAGAACTTGGCAGCTCGGATGCGGACGACCGCTCACGAGCTGCCAAGTTCGTTCTTAGAGTGATTGCGCGCGACCGCGCCGCGCCAACGTTCAAGGCCGCTGCTCAGCCCGCACGTCACATCAGTTGCGACGCCGACGGCCCTTCAGACCGGCAAGACCAAACAGGGCAACTGCACCGGGTGCGGGAATCAGGCACTCCACGTTCACCGTGAGCGCACCGCCAATGTTGTCCGAGCTGTCGATGCGGAATCCGAAGACGTCGCCCGCATTCAGATTCAAACCCGTCCAGTTGAGTCCGCTCAACGTGTTGTTGTTCGCGAGCTGGGTGTAGACGCCGTTCAGCGTGTAACCAAAGGTGTCAAAGCCGCCAGAGTCTGGAGACGAGACGACGCTCCAGTTGAATGACACGAAGTTCGCGTCGTTTGCGAACCATGTAGCGCGCCAAGAGCCGCTATCGAAGCTTCCGTCGTCGGAGCTCACTAATGTCATCAGACTATTGCCGCCCGCGAAGGAAACGCCGCCGCTTCCAGTGCTACCTGTAGACGTAATGGACCAATCGCCGGGAATGAACTCGGGGCAATCGGTCCGCGCCTCAGCTACCGCAGCAGCGACGAGCGAGGCAATACCGGCCACGGCATAGATGCTCTTATTCAATGCAATCTCCAGAAGTGCAGAAAGGCTTGCGACGACCTGCTGCAGTCCAGCTTTATGCCGCGAGCACATTGGAGCCCGTGGCGACACCCCATGAAAAAAAGGGGACAGGAAAAGACGACAGTGACGAGCCTTTCGACCAGCCACCCTCAAGCCCTTTCCCGTGGAGAGAGACTCGCTTAGGCGAACCTCTCGGACCTAGTTTGTCGCGCGAACTGAACAAGTCAACCCGATGTCGGACAAAAGAGAGAGTGGTCGTTGTCTGCGCTATTTCTGCGCGGCAGAGCTCACGCGTTGAACTCACTTCACGCTCGATGGCGCGCCGTCGATCGCCATTGCGGCCGCAGTCTACAAACGAGTTCAGCGACTAGTCTTACGGTCGGTGCCTGTGCCTCAGGTGGACAGTTCCATGAGCTTGCGTGGACAGCTTGCGTGGACAGACCAGTGCGATTGCGTCAATCGCTCGTTCGGCACTATCGCCTACTCGGTGGTGCAATCGAGTGAGAAGTAGTTGCGGCGAGACGGGCGCACGCCGCAACAATCGATGAGGCTGGCGTGGTTGACCTTGTCCTCCCGGGATGCCGAGGGGTGAGGGTCGGTACGCTTGGGCGCGGGTGTGTCCACCATGCGCTCCCTTCGCATCGTGCGGATCGGGCGCGCCCGATGCCGAATGCGCCTTCTCGAGGATGTGACTCTTCGTCTCCCCTGTTTAGAGAGGCCCCCATGCGATTCAATCGTCTCTCGTCTGCGTCTCTCGTCGCGCTCGCGTTCTGCAGCGTCGCGGGGGCTCAATCCATCGGTACTGATGATTTCCAAGCCGCCGTACTCGGCGCCCTCCCCGCGTGCCCGTGGCGCGATGTGGGTCTGGTCGACATCACGCTTCCGAACCCGCCGGATCCGTCCGCAGTCGTCATCACGACCACCGACGCCTTCGGGGCGATGACCCAGGCGCTGCACATCGTCGATTCCATTGCGCCGTCGCAAGGCATCTACGCATTGGTCCCAGTGAGCTCCGAGTACAGCGTCGCCGCCGACGTGCGCGTTGATCGCTACAGCGACAACTCGAGGTTCCCCGCGGGGGATTGGGCAATGGAAGTCGGCATCGGTAAGCTCGATGGCACGCTTGATCTGGCATTCACGCCGCAAGTGGGCATCTATGCCTCCTCGCTGACGCACGGCTGGCGCCTCTACGCCGTCGGCACCAGCTATACCGCATCAGCCGACATCGATCTCGAACTGCCCGCCACGATCGGCGTGTGGTATCGCGTGCAAGTCGACTTGGTCGCGGCGACCGGAAGCGTGCGTAGCCGCGTTTGGAACAAGGCGACGGACGAACTGTTAGTCGACCGCATTGACGTCGTGCCGCTATGGACACCCGCCGACGGCATCTTCGACCGCCTCATGGTGCTCGACGGCGAGACGAGCGAGGCGACGACGATCTCTAATCTCGCGACCGTCGACAACGTCGTGTTCAACTCAGCGCCGCCGATTCCGCCCGGACCGCTTGGCGATCTGAACGGTGACGGCGCGGTGAATGCGGCGGATCTGGCGATTCTTCTGGGGAGTTGGACGGGCTGACTCCTGAACCCGAGCAGCTGTAACTCGCGCTGTATTGTTAGGTCAACGCACCAAGCATGTTGGCGAGATCGGCAGCACCGACTTCTCCGTCGAGGTCAAGTCCGCTGCGCACCAGCCGTCGCCACAGGTGCCCCATGCTCCGAGCAGGATGCCCAGATCATGCAGTCTTCTGATGCTCGCGCGACGATGCGCCGCAGATGCGACGCGGCCCCGGAGTCTGTACCGCTCGAGCATGCTGGCGCCGCGCTCGAGGAACTCCGCTCGCTTCCTGCGCGTCAACGACCTCGCTCGCATGGACGCGTCGGCCGCGGTGAGCCACAGTTAGCTTCTCCAGCCGAGTGAATCGCCCACCTCCGCTTTGGGGGGAAGCTCACCCGCCCGACCACGCTCCCAGCAACATTGCCAAGTCCGCAGCATCCGCGATTCCGTCGCCATTCAAGTCGCCGCTCGTCCTACTGCCCCAGAATCCGAGCAGCGTCGCCAAGTCAACGGCATTCACGACGCCATCGCCGTTGAAGTCCGGAGTTGGCTTGCATGTCGGACCTGTGCAATCGATCGGCGTGCACAGCACTGAATGATGGATGTACTCAATCTGATGCCAGTACCGCGAGTCCTCGAGCAAGTGGTACGTGCGCCGCCAGATCCAGAACTCGCGCTGGAACTTCTTGCCGAAGATCTTGATCTTGAAGCGGATCTTGTTGCCGCGCACTTCCTCGTGCATCGGCTTCATGCACGTCGTCTTTAAGAGAGGCGCGATGTCCCCCTGTCCAGCGAGATACGGGCTGTATACCAACGGGTCAGTGAGCACGCGCGTCTCTTCCCAATTGTGCTCGTCACCATCCGCAGTGTGTTGATAATCCGGATAGGTATCCAGCGCGCGAATCGCAGATTTGTGGCTCGACGCGCTCTGCATGAAACTGAAGTGGTTGGGATAGCGCGCCTCGGGATCGAGAAGCGGAAGCGTGACCTGATCGATCGGCTGGAGCATCCCCGTTGGCGAAATCCAACGCGTTGCTCCCGATGCCACGGCACCGGGAGGCAGCGCCTTATCTTTCGTCTGGTCGCGGTAATAAAACCTCGCGCGCTTCGGATTGTCGAGCGTCTTCTTCAGACCCTTGTCGAAGACCTTGCCCACCGAGTCGGGAAAGAACACGCTCGATCCAAGCGTGACTGGATTTGGGTTGGGGACCTGGCTGTTGATGTTGACGACCCCATCGTCAATCCCGCGATGAAGCCAGAACTTGAGCGGCTTGGTCTGACTCGGATGACCGGCAACGGCGGAGATCGTTCGAACCGGCGTGCCCGCGATCGACGGTCCCCAGCGCCATTGCGTCACCGGAGGAATGAGGTCGATGAGGACGCTCTTGGCGACGAGTGCGATCGCCATCGCCTTGATGTCGTTCGTGCCACTGCAACCGGGCATCAGCGGGTCGGGATCGGCCGCCTCTAGGCACAGCCTCGCAATGAGGCACAGGTCCCACAGCACGCTTTGCGGAACGAAGCCGGACAATCCAACGGCCGCAGTGGCCAAGTGTGATCCAAGGAACGCGCCCGACGGGGCGACGTGCGCCTTGCATTGCTGCGGGATGAATCCGGCACCGAGATTCGGATAGGTCGCCGCCGCGTGCATCGCTGCATCGGTGACCAGAGCGCCGGTCGAGTGCGACAACACGACGAAGCTCGGCGTCCCGAAGTTGCTCGTGTCGTCGCAGCCGGACGGATCGACCACGCCGACGCCGGTGCGCATCGCATCGGCAATCTGCGTGAGCACCGCGTGCACGCCAATCTCGGCGCGCTGCGTGCATGGGTAGCAGACGACGAGATAGCGATTCTTGATGTTGTGAGCCTGCAGGAAGTTCTGGATGTAGTCGGACCAGTTGGTCTCGGCCTTCGTCTTGAAGTATCCGCCCGCGTAAAACTCAGGATTCTGAATCGATCCGGGAAACACCGTTGGCTGCCGCCACTCGGCCTCGGCGCCAGGAACCCCGTAGAAGCGATCGGTGAGATGTTCGAGTCTCAATCCATGAATGAGAATGATGTCGCGACCGCCGAACACGTACTCGTTGCCCGGCGGCGGGCAGTGCGGACCACCGACTGCAAACGGCCCGGGAACGACGGACAACGCGCCCAGCAATCCATCGGGCTGCGATTGGACGATCGCCGTGGCCTGCTGCTCCCACGTCGTGAGGTCGTCGAGGATCTCGTCAGGGTCATCGACGATGCCAAGCTTCCCGAGCTCGGCCTTGAGATCGAAGGCGTCGTCCTCGCGATCGACGTCATCGCCGATCGTTGGATCGCACGGGATCTGGCCGTACCAGAGGTCCAGTGTCGTGTTCAATCCAGGATAGAGATCCGACACGTTGCCGCGATCTTGATCGATATCGATGAGCTCAACTGGATTACCGTCCCAATCGCGAGGCATGATCGGATTGCCGTTGGCATCGGTCGCGATCGCGTCGTTGTCGCAGCAAAGTTGCGACGACGGCTCGCAGGAGACCTCGAGTCGATAGTGCCCGGCCGCGCCGCACGGGAAGCCGTTCGAGACTGCGGGCGCAAGCAGCACGCGATAGATGCCAGGCGCGAGGCAGACTTCCACGGTCGTCGGACACGCGCCGGTTCCCGCCGCGAGAATGCTCGGGTCGGCGCAGTTCGTGTCCGTCACGTACATCGCCGCAGGGATTTCCGACACCAGCGAAAGCGAAATCCGCACGACCGTCGAATACGACGAGAGGTCGAGCGTGTACCAATCGACGTCAAACGTTGCGCCGTTGTTGTCGACCGACAGCTCGCCGCACGTCGGCTTCACGCACGAGAGAAATCCGTAATTGCCTGTGCCATGACAGCCATTGTTGACATCGACGCCGCACGGTTCGTTCTCTGCAATCGCGCCGTTGCAATCGGCCGAGCAGCCGATGCACAGCGCCAGCGCGCTTGTCACACAGGTGAGATCCCACGCGATGGCGCAGCACAGCGCGTCGACGGCGCACACGTTCGCGCAGCACGTCACATCGTTGCAGCCGGGCCCGGCATGCGGCTCGAAGCAGCTCGGCAGGCGAGCGTTGCAGCTGACGCCGCCACCGCTGAAGGTCGAGACCGTCATGACGACCTGCGAGTTGGGAAAGCCGAGCAGGTTCGTCGGTATGAAGTTGGGAACGCCGCACGAGACGGCACGGATGTACGTCGGCGCCGTTTGTCCGTTGTCGTTGCAGCCCAGCGCGATGAAGCCGCCGTCACCGCCTGCGGCCGGCGCGCGCGTCGGCGTGGTGAGCTCAACGATGAACTGGCTGGCTGCCGGAATCGCGACGCCGCCGGGAAACTCCGCGACATGAAACGTACTCGCCGCGCCAGCAGGGATCAGCACGGCGCTTTCCGCGAGCACGAGCAGGTTGTCGTACGGACCGTCCACTGCGCCCGCGAGCACGCGGACATGGACTGGCCACACGGCGCCCTTATTGACGTCTATGCCGAACGTCACGCATTCGATCGTGATCGAGCTCTCGGCGATGAACGAGCGCGCCAGCGAGGTCTCAGCAGAAGCGGTTCCTGCATCACAGACGATCGAAGCCTCGCCTTCGATGACGTCCGCCGCGATCGATTGCGTAAGCGTTCCATCGCCGCAGTTGGGCCCGCCGGCGACGCTGCCGCCGCGAACCGCGTGCTGCGTTCCGTGATGCCGCTGCCCAGCAGCCAGTTGATCCGCCAGCGCGATCGACGTGATTGCCGTGGTCGCTGCCACGCACGTGCAAGCGATGCGGGCCGCGCGATTGTGACGTATGCGCATCATGATGCCTCCCCTGCACAGTGTCCGGGACAGCGCCAACGATAACAATTCGCGGCGCGGGAAGGGTCTTACTTACTTGGTTCCTTACTTACTTCACCCAGCTCGCTCCACTGGGCGCGTCACGACGACTTGACGTGCGATCCCTTCAGATTCGCAACCTCGCGCATCATGGCGTCGAGCCGCGCTTGCAGGTCAGCGACGGCGTTGGCATAGCCCATAATGGACACACCCCTGTACAAATGCGGACCTGATAGTGGAAACAGCGGCTGTCCACGAAACTGCTCCCCGCCCGGCTCGGTCGCAGCCCGAATGGAGTTTCTGAGCGGCCTGCGAGCGCGCACAATGCGGCCGTGCCCGACGGCGACCGACAACGTCGATTTGAGGCGATATTCGCGAAGGCGATCGCACTCCCACACCACGAGCGCGCCAGCGTCGTCAGTGATGCGTGCGCGGGCGATGACCCATCGCGCCGCCAACTCGACGAGCTCCTTGCGGCGCACGACGCGGACGATGGTCCGCTCGACGCGAGCGCGATCGGCGCGCGACGCATGGACGAGCCAGTCTGTTCGCGCGGTCGCTCGGTCCTGCTGCTGTACAGTTCGCATTCGGCGCGTCTGTCGCCTTGTCGATGGGAGGACAAGACGCGCGAGCTGGGGCCCCGAACCGATGCGAAGCCGCCGCCGGAATGGCGGCGCTAGTTCACCACGCCAGCACCGAGCAGTCGAATTACCCGCTCTTTTCTGGGGCGCGGCGCGCATGCTAGCACGCATCGGCGTGGCTTTGATCGTGCAGTCCGGTCGACTACGGCTCGCGTGCCGACCGGGCCAAACACCCCCCTTCCACCGGCGACGGGCCCCATGCTCGCAGGCCTGCCTCAGCACTCTCATCTAACTCTGCGGGAGCGCTAACCTCTCGCTCGTCGTGACAACCGCCGACCTTGCGAGTACACTCGTTGGGTACGCCGTACTTGACCGCCCGCATCGTGCGGGCAGCCGCCTCTGGCCGTTTCACCCTCCGTCCTTCCCGCCAGATCAAGCGCTCGTTCTAGGGAATATTCCAATGTCCAACGAAGACAGCACGAAGTCCGATCGTTCCTCGGCCGCCAAAGCCGTTTCCATGTTGCTGGTTCACCACGAGTTGCAGGTGTCAGCACCAGTCCGCAAGGTGATGGAAAAACTGCACTACGAAGCGACTCGCGCCGAGCGGCGGCGCAAGAGCACGCCGACCGACGCGGCACGGATACGCGAGTACCTCGCGCAACGTGCTCTCGGTGGACGCGCAGTGCCAACGGGAACGGAGATCGCCGAGGCGACAGGCATCCCGGCGAAGGACACGCACGCCCATCTCGCGATGATGAAGAAGCGGGCGAAGTAGAACTTCGTTGGCGCGTACGACAGGTGCTGGCGACGGGTGCTGGCGACAGGTGCCGGCGACTCGTGCCTAGGCCCGCGACCGACCCGAAAGAAGGCGTTTGTTAGGAGTCCGCAAGCGACCGCGGCGGCTCCGGTTCTTCGACTGCGTCCTCGTCGGAGACCTGAAGCGAGTCGCGAATCACCTGCGCGGCGATCGCGTCGAAGTGCTCGCGCAAGACGACTTCGGCCGCCTGGTAGTGCGGCATGATCCGCCGGTTCATGACCGTGCGCGTTGCCTTCAGCATGACGCTTGATCGCCGCTGACCTCGATAACGAAACGGACTCGCTCCGTGATGGCGCGCGATTGCGAGGAACAGTCGTCGCGACCACGCATCTTCGACCTTTATTCTGAACTCGATCACCGCCTCGGCCGCTGATGCTGGCGCGGGAGCTCTCTCAGTCGATGGTGAACCGGGCTCGCGCAGGCGTTCGCGGAGCCGCTCAGCCGCAGCGGCAGCCGCTGCTTGCTCGCCAGCCGTGCCCGGCGCGTCATACAGCGCTTGGATTTTCCGTAGTCGCTCGAAAAGAGCGCTTCGCTCGTCGTTCATGGTTACGCCGGGGATGCCGCAGCAATCCGCGAGTCCTGCGCCGCCAGCGCCCGGCACCGTCGACCCAGCGGGCTCCGTGTATCAAGGGATTGAATCAGACCTCTTTGATCCGACCGAACGACACGTTACCTTCTGAGTTCGCCGCCGTCTCCCTCCCGTCGGACGATGCGTTGATTCCCCCTTTCCCTTTTCCCTGTCCGAGTACGAATCCCATGCTGCTTTCCCACCGGCTTGTCGTCGCGGCCACCATTGTCGCGTCGTCTATCGTCATGTCCGCGTCCGCTGATGTCGTTGTCGGCTGGACGATTCCCACTGCGTTCCCAACCAACCCGCCCCCGTCGGGAACGTCGTTCTCAGCTGGCGTCGCTGATCAAGGCCTGAACGCGCTGGGTTCCAATCTCAGCTCGTCGCACGTCGCGGTCGCGACCGCATACACCTCGCCAGCGGGGAACGGCAGCCAATTCTCTTTCAGCAGCAACAACTGGGCGATCGGCGACTACTACGAAGCCCGCTTTTCGGCACTGGGGTTCACGGATCTATCGCTGTCTTGGGATCAAGCGCGAAGCTCGACGGGCCCCGCGTCGTTCGAATTGATCATGAGCGTCGACGGCGGCTCGAACTTCACGACGCTGCTTGCTTCGTACGCCGTCCTTCAATCGGGCGGCGGTGGCGCCCCGGGCACTTGGTCGACCGCGATCTACAACCCGCTCTACACGCTCGGGCAGTCGCTGGGCAATCTGGGCGACAACCAAGCGGACGTCATTCTCCGCTTTCGCGCGCTCGTCGCCCCGGGAGGCATCTCCGGTTCCAGCCGCATCGATAGTGTTTTCGTGAACGGCACCGCAGTCCCTGCGCCCGGCGCGATCGTGCTGCTCGGTATGACTGGGCTTCTGGGGGCACGGCGGCGCCGCGCTTAACAACTCGGCTCAACTATTCCTACGTCTCTTCAACCGCCGCGCCGGGTCAATGACCCGCGCGGCGGTCGTATTCTGAGTCTCCTCCACTCACACTCCCTAACGTTTCGCCGGTGCTGGCGTCGGCGCTGGTGCCTTCTCTCGCGCTACGACAAGCTCCGCCATCGCTCGCCCGAGCGCGTCGCCGATGAGGAGGTAACTTTCGCTGCTGCCGCTCCAGTGATGGATATGCCCTGGATTCGGCGACTCTTCGGGCTTGCGGCGGAACTCGCTGGTTGGCACGAATCGGGCACCGTCGCTTACTTCCTTACGAGCACAAGCGGCCTTCTGCCCGTTCCGCAACACCATGCTGTCGTGATTGCCGGTTTCGCCCACGACGAAGGGAAGCGTCCGAACGCCGAACTCGTGGCGTAGATCCGTGATGAGATAAACGAGATTCTCTTCGTACTCGGCGGCGGCCTTGTCGTCACACCCGTCGTTCCAGCCTTGGAACCAAATGACGCCGTCCAATTGCGGCGTGCGCCCAGCCAGCGCCGGCAACGCTGTTGGAATCGCCGCAATCGCGGCGCGGTATTCCTTCAGCATCTGAGCGTAGTACGGCCCTACTTCCCCGCCCGCACTCGGCGGACGAAAGTCCTTCGCCAAACTTTTGCCACCCCATGCCGTCTTGATCAGTAGCACCGGCTCGTCGAGGCGCGAGCCGAGCGCGTCACCGATGCCGAGTTCAGGTCCAAAGTGATGGCGGTCGTCATAAACGGCGAATCCAACCGAAAGCGGGCCCGCCTTCTGGACTTTGTTCTCGGTGAGATAAGAAACGAAGACGTCGTCACGCGTGGTCCACGTGCCGTCGGCATTCCGGAGCTGCTTCCAACGCTCGTGGTGTGCGGGATCGGCAACAAACGCAGCCAGATTTCCGCGGCCGCCGTTGTAGTCTTTCGCGTCGTCAAGATCGACAACACCGTGGCCTTCCATATTTGATTGACCAGCGAGGAGATAGACACGTAGTCGAGGCGCTGCGGCCGCTGTCAGCGTCGCAGCCGGAGGCGCCGCCGACACCGACAGCGCACACGCAAAACCAATGATCAACACGAATGGACGAATAGCAGCGGCATAGATCGAGCGTGACATCGGGCGGTTCTCCTGTTTCAAGAATCCTCTTTCAAGAATCCTTCTAAGAATTGGGGCGTGCATCTCCATCGCTTCACGACGCGAGTTCAATGGTGCGGATGACTTCCTCCGCGACCATTGCCTTTGTCTTCTCCTTCTCCTTCGTGTCCTCGCGGCGAGCGCTGTCCTCGGTCTTCCACTGAGCTGCGAGCACTCGGAGTTCTGGAAGAATCGCTTTGGCCGCGACACCGTACTCGGTGAGGAGCGGGAGGATCTCCTTCGTCTTACTTCCCCAGCCGTTCTGAGTTCGCGCGTACTCGATGAACACTGGCAGCCCTTTCACAATGCGATGCTTCGCCATGTAGCGCAGTGCCTCGACGCGAATCTCCTGCGCGAACATCTCGCCGCTCGGAGGAGTTCGGCTAGCGACAGTAGCAATATCTAATTCCAAGGATTGCAACTCGTCGTCGGGCAGCGTCCGGAAGATCGACCGCATCGCCACCGTGCCAAGGCCGTCATCGCAAGCGAGCATGCGGCGGATGACGGGGAAGACGAGCGCGCGATCCACGCCGTCGAGCGAGGTTGCGACGAGCCCACTCTGATTCGGCACCTGATCGATGTAGTCGGCGCGGAACAACGCGAACGAGAGATACTTGGCCTCGATGCCGCGCGGATCTGCGGAATTCTCAATCGCGCACCGTCGTAGGAGCTCTGGCACCGCCTTCATCGCCGGCTTGCCGATCGTCGTCAGCGCAAACGCCGCGCGGATCCGGACCCACATGTCGGAATCGGACAGGAGCGCGATGAGTGCGTCGGTCGCGGGCGCCGCACGGATACCCAATTGCTCAAGCGCCACACACGCGCCGAGGCGCGCGTCGCGCGCGTCGCTCGCGAGCATCGGAAGAAGCATCGGGACGAGAGCATCCGCTTGCTCTTTTCGTTCGCCGATGACTCGCGCCGCACGGATGCGCACGCTCGGCGACCAATCACCCAGGGCGCCGACGATATCCACATTCGACATCGTGGCGAATCGTTTGTCGACTGTTCCAAGGTTGAAATCTCGACCGCTTGCAATCACCGACGCGAGTGCGTCGCCGCGCAGAAATTTCGACTCGTCAACACCTTTTCCGGTGAGCCACAACGTGCGAAGCGGCAGTGACGCATGCAATACGAAGATGCCCGTCATGTCCCATCCGTAGTTGTCGCGTTCGATCGTGAAAAAGCTGCCATCAAAACGGCGTGCGAGGTCGTAGTACCAACGTTGCTCGCGCAAGAACGCCGAGACCGCGTCGGGACCGGCGCGATTCGATCCGAGCGCGCCCCACAGCAAGCCGAGGTAATTTCCAGTGTGCCCGAGTTCCTTCTCACCATAGGCGGCCGTCGCCATGCGCGAGAAGAACCTCGCGCCGTCGTGGAGTCCCATGAGGTCGAACGCCACTGCGGCGGCAGCACTCTTTCCGTTGTCGTCGTGCAGCCAGTACGGCGGGTGATCACCATACGGGACCGAACCCTTGCCTATGTAGAAGCGGAAGAACTCGTGTGACTTCCGCACTGCGGTATGCACTGCCGGATCGTCGATACCGCACTTCTCCGCGAGAATCAGTGAGATCCAGCACACGAGACCGCACTGGTTGATCGCGCCGTATCCACCGAGGGTTCCATTATTTCCCTCGACGCGAAACCCGTGTCCCCACGTGCCGACCTCGCTTTGGCCAATCGCGATCTTGTGCGCATACTCGCGAATGGCGGGCAAGACGAAGTCATCTTTCGTTACTAGGTAGTACTCGGTGAGGAAGAGCGCTGCGTAGCCCCACGTCCACGCGTAGAGCCCTTCGCGCATGACGAGATCGAGCTCCTTCGGTCCCACCTTGCGTGCGTACTCGCTCACAAGTGCGAGATACTCAGGTTTCCCGCTCGCGAGGAGCGCCATCGCGTTGACTGAGTTGAGAACCTCTGGGTCCCAGTTGTCTCCGCGCGTTGGCTTGTCGATGCTGCCGCCAGGGAATCCGCGCTGCGCGATGGAACGACAGCCGTCTTCGATGATGCGTGCCGCTTTGGCGCAGTTCCACGGAGATGTGCCGCTGAAGCTCTTTCGCGGCTCGAGAGCGATCGCAATACTGCTAACCGTGCCTTCGCGCCAGCGGAGGAGCGTCAGCGATCCGTGGCCAGCCTCGCTCTCCGCAGCGGCAAGCGCCTCCGCAAACGCGCGGCGAGCGTCGGCGTCAAACGGCTTGTCACCGACGCCGACTATCACGTCGCCCGGCTTGAGCACTTCTTCGGCGGGCGAGCCCTTCGCGACCGAACCGATCAGAATTTGCCGAGCCTCCGACGTATCGAATTCCCGAGCGAAGATCCAGCCCTTCGCACCGGTTGGACCGAGATTCCAATCGGGATCGCCTGTTTTCTTCTCGCCTCGCGTCATGTCGGGCGGTGGTGCCGCACGCTTCGATTGCAGCAGGGAAATAGCGGGCGCCACGGCCGTGACCAGCCACGTAGCGACGACCGCAGATGTCCACAGCGAACGACGCACTGGGGATTTGCTACTCACGACGGAACTCCTTGCTTGAACACTTTGTATCGAAAATACTTTGGTGGCGAGACTGAGCATCATGGTCGCATCGCGACGACGCAGATGGGTCGTCAGGCTCGTTCGCAGCCTAACAGCCTGTCGCTGAGTGATTCTCGCCACGGGCTACTACGCCATCCGTGGCATGTCACGCGTCTGCTGCTCAAGCCCGCACTCGAGGCACGTGCTCAGCCCCGCACGCGGCACGATCTCGTGGTTGCATCCAAGGCAGGTTCGCGCGTCGCGCCAGCGGAGACCACGGAGGTAACCGTGCGTTAGCCCGGCAACGAGGGATAGAACCGCCAGCGGCTGCCAGAGCGGCATGACGAGGTGATGGCCCGACCAACCGGCAGCGTGAAAAGGACGCCAAATGCTGCCGTCGAGGACGGCGTCGTAGTTGAAGACCCCGATCGGCCCGAGCACCGGTCGAGAGACGCGGGCGTTCCACGACGCAGGCAGTTCGCGATGGAGGCCGAAGTTCACGCAAGTCGGGTGGCACTTTGCCACTTCGTGCCGAGCGGGAAACCTCTCGGTTACGCTCGCGACGATGGTTCCCGCCAGCCTCGCGCCCTGGGTCGTCGCTGCCGTCGTCGCCCTCACCGTCAGCGCGCTCGCGCTGGGTGTGGCGGCGGATGCAGCAATGCTCACTGCGCTCCTCGCGGTTGCGGTGCTAGGGCTCGTCACGCCGACTCAGGCTGCCTCGGGTTTCGCGAACGAGGGCGTGCTGGCGATCGCGGCGCTTTACATCGTCGTCGCCGGTCTCCAGTCGACCGGCGCAATTCGTCGGCTCACGACGGGCTTGCTCCGCCCAGTTGCAAGCGAGCGCATGGCCCTCCTACGACTTTGTCTGCCAGTCGCGGCGGCCAGTTCGCTGCTCAACAACACGCCAATTGTCGCGGTGCTCATCCCGGTTGTCACTGATTGGGCGAAGCGCATGCGTCTCTCGCCAAGTCGGCTGCTCATGCCGCTCAGCTTCGCGACGATTCTCGGTGGCACGATCACGGTGATCGGCACTAGTACGAATTTAGTCGTGCTTGGTCTCGTTCGAGAGGCGAGCGCCAAGCTTGACGCGCCGGCTGGACTCCGATCGATCGGCTTCTTCGAGCTCGCATGGGTCGGCGTTCCGCTCGCGATCGTCGGCATCGCATACATCATTTTCTTCGCGCCGATCTTGTTGCCAGCGCGCAAGCCAGTGCTCGACGTCACGGAAGATGCCCGGCGCTACACCGCGCGCCTCCGCGTGGTGCCGAATGGGCCACTGGTGAATCGCACGATCGAGCAAGCTGGCTTGCGCCACTTGCCCGGTCTGTTCCTCGTCGAAATAGAGCGCGGCGAGGAAGTGCTCCCCGCACCCGCACCGGACGCAATGCTGCGCGGCAACGACATCATTGTGCTTGCTGGCGTGCTCGAAACGGTGAAGGAACTGCTCTCGACGCGCGGGCTCGCGGCGGCGGAAGAGTCGCACGCACCGAGAGCACCATCACGAACCCTCGTCGAGGCGGTCGTGAGTCCGTCGTTCCCAGGGCTCAATCTGTCGATTCGCGAGTTCGGCTTTCGGCGGCGCTACGACGCCGCGGTCTTGGCCGTCGCGCGTGACGGCGAGCGCGTGCCCGGTCGCATCGGCGACGTCGTGCCGCAAGCGGGCGACACGCTGCTGATTCAATCGGCGCCTGAGTTCGTAGAGCGCTGGCGCGACAGTCGCGACTTCTACCTCGTCGGTCAAGTCGACGGCGGCGAAGCGCCGAGCCACGACCGCGCTTGGATCGCGATGCTGATCTTGGCGGCGATGATTGGATTTGCAACGTGGAAGGGCGAGATGCTTGGAGCGGCGGCGCTCGCCGGTGCAGCGATGATTCTCTTCCGCTGCGTCACGCCGTCCCAAGCGCGAGCGTCGCTCGACCTCGCGACGTTGCTCGTCATCGCGGCGAGTTTGGGAGTATCAAAGGCCGTCGAAACCAGCGGACTCGGAACGATCGTCGGGAAGGGCCTCGTCGACATCGCAGCTGGTCACCCTACTGGAACGGTCGCGGCCATCTACGTCGCAACGATGATCTTCACCGCGTTCGTCAGCAACGGCGCCGCGGCGGCGATCATGTTCCCGATTGCGCTAGGAGCCGCGCGCTCGCTCGGCGGCGACGCAATGCCGTACGTCATGGCGATCTTGTTTGCCGCGAGCGCTGACTTTGCAACACCGATCGGCTACCAGACAAATCTCATGGTCTATGGCCCCGGCGGCTATCGATTCACCGACTACCTCCGGCTTGGACTTCCGCTCAATGCTGTCGCATTGGTTGTGACGACGGTCGTGATCTCGTTCGTCTACAAGTTGTAAATTATTGGCTCGACGGCAACTTCGGTCCGCTGTTCAAGCGTGACTCGAGTCGCTTGAGCGGTACGAGCACGATCCACGCGGTCACCGCAGTGACGGTTGCGAGGATCGGCTCGCCGAGTCCTGCCACCGCGCCGATGACAGCGACTAACCACACGGAGGCCGCCGTCGTTAGCCCACGGACGCCGCCGTCTTCCTTCTGTCGCTGCAGAATCGCGCCAGCACCGAGAAAACCAACACCTTGGAGCACGCCTTGAACCACACGGCTGCTGCCGCTTGGATCCGAATCCCTTGCGGTCATCGCTGCGACGATCGATGCTGCGGAAATGGCAACGATCACATGCGTCCGCAAGCCAGCCGACTGATGCCTGCGCTCCCGCGTCAACCCGATGATGCCACCGAGCACCGCGCTGAGCATGACTCGACTGGCCGGCACCACAAAATCGTGGCGTAGGTTCGAGAAGAGACCGAAGTCCGCCCAGTTCATCGCCGCTGTTGCAAGAGTGCTCATCAATGCGCCGAGATCGGCGGATTCGCTGGTTTGGCTTGAACAGTCGGCTGGCTCGGCTTCGTCGTCACAGCGACTTCAGCGGAAAAGACGCCGCGTGGATCGCCGCGTTCCGTGAGGGTACGTGCGAGCGTCGCGATCGTGCGGGGCACACGCCCGTGGAAGCGCTCCTGAACACCCTGCAAGACCACGACGTCGCGGTCGAGATCGACCATCTCATCGTCGAGTCGCACGCACAGGCTATCGATGTTTGTCGCTTCGACGACGCGAACGATTTGACCCTCTCGTTCGGCGACGACGCGGGCGCCTGCCCTCGGCTCGTCGACAGCGAGCCAGTAGAACCTCCGATGCGTCACGTCGTCTTGCAGCCAGACGATCTTCGTCGGTCGCGCATCGCGCGTGAACGTGCCCATCCATGGGAGCGCCTTGGCGTCGTCGCGGCCCATCCAGTGCCCTTTTCCCTCGTGCAGCTCCACTTGGTTGCGGTAGGCCCCCGGATTATCCGCAGCGAGCTTCTCTAACATCTCTTTCCACTGTGCTGCGATCTTGTTGCGATCGTACGCGCTATCGTTCGCTCCGACGTGCAACGCGAATCCGATGTTGCGAAGTCCGTCTGGCTTGGTTTCGTTCGGATGCCCCGCCATCATCGCTGCGGACGCAAGTCGGTCGGCCATGCGCGGCGCGAGCTGATAGACACCATCGCCTCCCGCGCTGTAACCCATGATGTACACGCGGTCGGGATTGACGTCCTCGAGAACGATGAGATCCTCGATCAGCCGATCAAACAGCGCATCGATCGGAGGCTGATGCCACAGATTCCACTCGTCGCTCGGCGCGCGCGGCGCGAGATAAATGCCCTCGTCGAGCGTGTAGAGATGCTTCTGATTCTCCCACTGCTGGTCGTTCACTTGCTTCGGAGCGCCGCCTCCACCGTGCATCGAAATGTAGAGGCTGCGGCCGGTCGGGGGCTTTTCACCGAAGGTCGTGAACCAGAACGGCATGCGAGCCCCGTCGTGTACAAGCACGCGCGACTCAATCTCTTTCGAGCGTTCGACGCGGATCTGCTTCGTGTGCGCGGCCCACAGGATCTCGCGAGCTTCGTCGGCGTCCTTCTTCGAGATCGCTACAGCGGCGAACGGCTGCGCTGCGACTTCATCGAGCGCGTGCTGCGCGACAAACGCACGAAGTTCGTCGACGGCGGAGCGCGGGGCGGCGGGAGAATCGGTGACGAGGAACGCGACGACTGCGGCGATGACTGCGGTCAGCATCGCAAGAGCCTACCGAAGCGATCAGGCCAGCGCTGCGATCGCCCGCTCGATTTCTTCTGGCGTGTTGTAGTGCACCGCGCTCACGCGCACCACTCCTTCAGTTGTGTCGATCCCGAGTGCTTCGCAGAGGCGAAATGCGTACATGTGTCCGTAGCGAATTGCGACCATCGCGGCGTGCGCGGCAGACACAACTTCGCTCGGCTTCCGCCGAGTGTCCAGCACGCTGACCGTTGGAACTCGCTCGTTTGCAGCTGAGGCATCGGAGCCGACCAGACGCAGATGTGTGTTCGAACCGAGGCCTTCGATGAGGCGTCGCTGCAAGGGAAGTTCCAACTCAGTCATCCGCGCGAATACTCGTTCGACCGTCGCGCGATCGCATGGCTTCGACTCGTCCCGGTCGGCAAGGAAATTGAGGTAGCGACCGAGCGCGACGATCGCCGCACAGCCTTCATGACATGCTCCACCTAACTCGAACTTGTACGGAACGCGATCTCGGGGAATGAACACGTGGTTCGGTCCCTCGAGCTCGCCAAGCGCGTCGGCCCGAGCATAGAGCGCGCCCATGTGCGGCCCGTACACCTTGTACGTCGAATAGACGTACCAATCGACATCCCATCGTTCAACATCAATCGCGCGGTGCGGCGCGTACGCGACGCCGTCGACGAATACGCGGGCGCCGGCGCGGTGCGCGCGTCGCGTGACTTCCGCAACATCGATGATCGCACCGAGCAAATTAGAGACGTGCGGAAACGCAACGATGCGCGTGCGCTCGCTAAGCACCTCATCAAGGCCATCGAGCGTGCAGTCCATCGCATCGCGATCAACCTTCCACCAGCGAATCTTCGCGCCTGCCTGCTCAAGCCGGAGCCACGGTCCGATGTTAGCCTCGTGACCGGTTTCGGCGAGCACGATCTCGTCGCCAGACTTCCAACGCGAGGCGTAGCAACCGGCGATCAAGTAGCACAGTTGCGTTGACGACGGCCCGAGGATCGCGGTGCCAGTACGCGTGCCGTTCATCAGAACATTCGCAAACGCGTGCGCCGCATCGACCGTTTCAGTTGCGACATTCGACATCGGGTAGCCAGCGCCGAGCTGAACGTAACTCCCGAGCATGTAGTCCCGGATCGCATCGGCCACGTCGATGGGTACCTGCGATCCGCCAGCGTTTTCGAGCAGCGTCCAAGGCGTGCGAAGCGCTGGAAACCGGGAACGAATCTCGTCGAGTGATGGCATGCGAGCGAGTGTAAGGCCGCGTTGGCACGATCACTTTGCGTCGGCTCCGCTACGCTGTCGGCCATGCCGTCGGTCGCATCACTGCATGTGTATCCCGTCAAGGGCGCGGCTCGAATGACCGTCGAGCGCTGGCCGGTCGACGAGCGCGGCCTGCGCCACGATCGACGCTTCATGTTGATCACCGCCGACAATCGGTTCGTCTCCCAACGGAATTGTCCGAAGCTCGCGCTGGTGCGAACGGCGATCGAGGGCGACGCACTTCTTCTTGCATGCACGCTCGGCGAGGTGAGCGTCCCCCTCACGCTCACCAACGCACAGCGCGTGAGCGCCGTCGTGTGGGACGACTCGCTTGAGTGCGCCCTGGTCTCGAGCGCGGCCGACGACTTGTTCACGCGGTTTCTCCAACTCCCCTGCCGACTTGTGTGGATGCCCGACGACGCGGCGCGACTTACGCCTTCCGGGCGCGGCGACCCGCGCCGGCGCGTCAGCCTTGCAGACCGGGCGCCGGTGCTCTTGACCACGGAAGCATCGCTCGAAGACTTGAACACGCGCTTAGAGCGCGGCGGAGCGGCGCGAGTGCCCATGGATCGGTTCCGGCCGAACATCGTCGTGACGGGAGTCGCGAGTGGCCTGGACGACGATTGGTGTGCAATCGCAATCGGGCCGACTCGGTTTCGCGTCACAAACGCCTGCAAGCGGTGCCAGGTCGTCACGATCGACCAGGCGACCGGTGCCCTGCAGGGAGCGGAGCCGCTGCGGACCCTGGCGACCTATCGCCGCGATGGCGACAGCGTCGCCTTCGGACAGCATCTTCTCGCTGATGCGTTCGGCACGATCGCGGTCGGCGACGAGATCGACGTGCGAGCAGGCCGTGGCGAAACTTTTCCTAGCTGCGCACGAGTCTGAACGGGCATCTGCGGCGTCGCCGCAGCCACCCAATATTGGGGGCTAACAACCTCGTTCGTAGCCCGAATGACTTTCGCCAC
>JAWXCC010000027.1:0-4770 GCA_034440475.1 Phycisphaerae bacterium
CATCCAGCGCGGCGAACAAACATCCAGCGCGGCGAACAAACATCCAGCGCGGCGAACAAACATTAGTAGTGCAGGTCTTTCACCCGACCGGCGCTGCGTCGTTCAACCGGCATCAAGAAGAGCGCGACGCTTTCTGCCATGCGGCGTCCGATGCGCATGCTGGTATCGCCGTACTCGCGCCACCCAGCGCGGAGCTCATCGGCGGTAGCGCCGAGCGCTGAGAGGTCTTGAGCGCGTGACGCAAGCTGACGCTCGAAGAGCTCGCCGTCGAGCTCCCAGCGGTGCTCGAAACCGAAGGCAAACACCCCCGCGGAGGACGAACAGATCGTTGGCTTTGCGGTGCTCGAACCAGCGACCTTGTTTGCGTAGGCAAACGCGGTCATCCCCGGCGGCAGCTTCGCAATCGTCTCCGCTTGCCAGACGAGCTGGCGACTGCTCCACGCGACGCCGGTGTACATCGGGTCCTCGCGGCCGGAGTAGGCGAGTTTGACCTCATGCCACCCGCAGGCGGTCCCTGCGACGATCTCACCACCGAGCGCCTTCGCGAGGAGTCGCGCCCCGAAACCCAGACCGACAATCGGCAGCGATCGCGCGTGGGCTTGCGCAATGAACTCAACAGCCCGCGGAGCACCGTCGACGAGGCGCTGCGGTCCGTCCGTCGCGACGATCCCGTCCACATCGTCGAGGTCTGCGGGCAACGCTTCGCCCGCGCCGACCATCACGTAACGCAGCTTGTGGCCGTACTCGCGAAGAGTCTCACCAAGAATTCCACTCGACCCCGGACGATCGCCGTGTTCAAGAACTAGTGTTGGCATGTGGGTGTTGGCAGATGGGGCTGTTAGGCTCAGACCTTCGGACCGGCTGCTCGTACTTCGGTCGTAATCTTGAACTTCGTGTCGTTCTCACGGAACTTCTTGGCGAGCTCGGTCGCTTTCGCGTCGTACGCGGCCTTGTCTTTCCAAGTATTCCGCGGATCGAGGACTTCGTTCGGGACACCAGCAACTTCGGTCGGCATGCGCAGCCCGAAGATCGGGTGCTCGACGAACTTCGCGTTCTTGAGCGACCCGTTCAAAATGCTCGTCACGAACGCGCGGGTGTAGCTCAGCTTAAAGCGGTTGCCGATGCCATACGGTCCGCCGGTCCAACCGGTATTGAGCAGCCACACGTCGGTACCGTGCTTGCGAATCTTCGCCGCGAGCTGCTCGGCATACACCATTGGAGGCCGAGGCAGGAACACGCCACCGAAGCACGCTGAGAAGTTCGGCTGCGGTTCCGTCACGCCCGCTTCGGTGCCAGCGAGCTTCGAGGTATACCCGTTGATGAAGTAGTACATCGCCTGCTCGGGTGTCAGTTTCGACACCGGCGGCAGAACGCCAAACGCGTCGGCAGAAAGGAAGACCACGTTCTTCGGGTGCCCGCCCATCGAGGGGATCACCGCGTCAGGAACGAAACTCACCGGATAGGTGACCCGGGTGTTCTCGGTCTTCGCCGCCGAGTCGTAGTCGGGCTGACGAGTTGCTTCGTCGATGATGACGTTCTCAAGCACGCTGCCGAAGCGGATCGCATTCCAAATTTGCGGCTCGCCCTCTTTCGAAAGCTTGATGCATTTCGCGTAGCAACCGCCCTCGATATTGAAGACGCCCTGATCGCTCCAACCGTGCTCGTCGTCGCCGATGAGTTTTCGCTGCGGGTCGGCCGACAGAGTCGTCTTGCCGGTGCCGGAAAGTCCGAAGAAGAGTGCGACGTTTGCCGGGTCAGTCTTGTCGACGTTCGAAGAGCAATGCATCGGGAGGACCTGCATGTCCGGCAGGTCGTAGTTCATCGCGTAGAAAATCGACTTCTTCATCTCGCCGGCGTAACGGGTCCCGAAGATCAGCACCATGCGTCGCTCAAGCGATTGCGCGATGCAGATGCCGCTCTTGATGCCGTACTCAGCCGGGTTGTCGATGCGCATCGCACCACAGTTGACGATGAGCCAATCGGGCTCGAAGTTCGTCAACGCGCTCGGCTCTGCGTTGATGAAGAGCGTCTTCGCGAAGAGCGAGTGCCACGCTTCCTCAGTAATCACCGAGACCTTCAGGCGATACTTCGGGTCGGCGCCGGCGTAGCCGTCGAAACGGTAGAGCTCCTTCCGCGAGGCCATGTACTTCTTCGCCAAGGCTTCGAGTTTCTCGAATGCCTGCGGCGTGACCGGCTGATTGACCTTGCCCCAATCGATGTTCCCGTGAATCGCAGCGGTATCTTCGAGGTACTTGTCGTTGGGGCTGCGGCCGGTTCGATCGCCGGTGTCGCACGTGATAGCGCCGTTCGCAGCCAAGCGCCCCTCTCCCCGGCGGAGGGCGTGTTCAACCAAGAGTGGAACGGACACATTGGCGTGAACGGTGCCGGGAGCGAATTCAGCAACGCGGGAACGAACGGCGGTGGGCATGGCTGTACGACTCGAAAAAGAACCCGCGGACGTCCCCAACTGCGGGAACACCGAGGAATGCAGCGAGACCCCGAGTGTAACCGGAGGCGCGATCAAGTCAGAATCGCATTGACGATGCGCAGGAGCGACGTTACTGTTTCGCCCCACGCTCGATCGCGCGTTCCGGCGTTCGAGTCAGCTTCGATGGCGGCCGTAGCTCAGTTGGTAGAGCACCGGGTTGTGATCCTGGGTGTCGCGGGTTCGAGCCCCGTCGGTCGCCCTACTTGTCTTCCAAGAATCTGCTTTCCTGACAGTGACCCGACACAGCAGATCTTGTGGCGCGTGATGCTGCAGTCGCCCGGCGTTTTGTCCAGCCTCGACCGCATTCGGGACAGTGGGCACCGCTACCCCTCACGGATCCGCCCGCGATCCCGCGCACTCGCGCGTAGCCACAGCCAACGCAAGCATTCCGTCGCGCCCAGCGTCGGCGCTGTCGGCCAAGCGCAAGCAGCGCGCACGGGCCCAGAAACCAGACCAGCGACGCGAGTCCGATACAGAGTGCGAAGAACGAGCCAGTCCCGCAGTAGCAGGACTTCTTCTTCCGAATCAGCGCGTCGATCGGAATGATCATCGCGACTGACAGCGCCGTTCCCACTAGCAGCGGTGCGAGCATTCGGTCGAGACCAAGCGGATCAGCTCGTTCGCTCCGCCGAATCAGTACCCAAGACCAAGCAAACCACGCGGGCAACAGCGCCATGATTGGCGTTCCAAAGAAGACAGCGGTCCCGAAACGATCGAAGGCATTCTGGTTGTACGAGGCGAGCTCAAGGAGCGCCCAAGCCAGTGCAGCAGCGCTGCAAGCACCAATGAACGCAGCCAGACGAGCGCTTTGACGAAGCGACTTTGGTCGATCGGTCGGTTCTGGAGGCCGAAAGAGCGGAAGCAAGAAGACGCACTGGACCAGCGTCACCACCGCTGGCGGCACGGCGCACCAGAACCAAGCTGCAACGTCCCCGTCCACCAACGCCCTCAGAATCCGGCGGAGGTCGGACCAAGCGCTTCGGACATCGATGTCCGACTGCCCTAAGATCGGAACCGCGAAGATCTCGATGGCAAACGAGACCGCGAAACTCACGATGGCATAGAGAACCAGCCGACCCAGCCAGCGGCGCCGCGTTGCGTCGTTCCCCACTGCGCTCTTCGCTTCGCTTCCCAGTCGATCGACGATCTGCGAGGGCATGAGAGCGCGCACGGTACACTCGAACCATGCTTCTCGCGGCGGTCCAAAGCGACACTACCTGGCACGATCCAGCGACGAGCCGCGCCGGGATAGAGCGGCTGCTCGACGACGCGGCCCTCCCCGCTGGATCGCTCGCCCTGCTGCCCGAACTCTGCGATGTCGGCTTCACGATCGATCTCGATCGTGTGCTTCCTTCCACCGCGCCAGGGTGGGCCGCGGCGCAAGCGAAACGCCGCGATATGCACCTTGCAGTCGGATATCCACGTCGCGCCGACGCTCCGGGCGAAGATGGCATGGGGAGAAACGAGTGCGCCATCGCCCGCCCCGACGGCTCGCTGGCACCGGCGTATGCCAAGGTTCATCCGTTCGGCGTCGGCCGCGAAACCGAGGCGTACTCAGGCGGCGAGCGCATCGTCCTCGTTACGGTGGGTCCGTTTACCGCGTGCCCACTCATTTGCTACGACCTCCGGTTCCCAGAACTATGGCGTTTAGCGACGCTTGCAGGCGCTGACCTCTTTCTGATTGGCGCGTCGTGGCCCGCCGAGCGGCAACATCACTGGCGGAGTCTGCTCATCGCGCGAGCGATCGAGAACCAAGCGTTCGTCGTCGCGTGTAACCGCGTCGGGAGCGATCCGACGCTGCACTACGCCGGAGGTTCGCTCATCATCGGACCGTCCGGCGATGTCTTGGCGGAGGGCGGCGACTCAGCGACCGTGATTGCGGCGGAGTGCGACGCGCAATCGCTCGCAGTGTGGCGCCGAAAATTTCCGGCATTACGGGACGTCCGCGCGAGTCTACTCGGCACGATCGAGATTGTCCGCGCGTAGAGCTGCGTTGCCTTGAAACATTCGCCGCGCGAGTCGTGTTGTCGCAATGACCACGCGCGGTGGATTACCTGACGGATTGCGTTGACGCTCCGAGCGCGACAACTACACTGCGACCCGTTCCAAGCGACGCTAGGAAACACACGGCCAGCAGGAAGCCGAGCAACGAACGATCGTCGGACCTCACTCCAACGATCGTCGGAATCCGCAGGAGGCGGAGATGATGGCGCTACTGAAACTGTCAGTCGATGGAAAGGACGCGATGGCGCTGATGCGTTCGGAGAAGGATGTCGTCGCCA
>JAWXCC010000028.1:0-5559 GCA_034440475.1 Phycisphaerae bacterium
ACTGGGGCCCTCATGACCTGCCGATCACGGGAAGTCAACGCGGCGCGTGGCAGACGACGGCAACCGACAGGAGTCGTCAGCTTTTCCACACGCGAATTTGCAGACGAGACGGTACACAAGCGATCTCGCGATCTCCGGCGACATCGCAGTCGTTAGTTTCCGGTCCGGCATGCGTCCGTTGGTGCCCGATCTTCAGCCGCCCCACAGGATCGCCTTCGGATACCGCTTTACCACGTCAGCGAGTGTGGCGGTCTCGCGGAGGTCTGATCCGGCGAGGCGTTACAGCCCCGAAGCGACTCACTCGGTCGCTCCCCGATCGGCGAGCCGACGGGGGCAGGCGCGGGGGATGGCGGCGCGTTCCAGGTCGCGTGCCCGAATGGGGACAGCCTTCGCGAGCTGGAGGAGTCGGTTTGTCTTGGATGGGGGCCTCTCGGTCGTTCTTCCTCGCTCACTTCTCGGCTCACTCGGCGGACGCGACATGGTGCGAGTCACACGCGACGGCCGCGTCACGGCAACCGTCGTTGATGTCGGTGGACTGCGGCCGCCTATCGCATCGCTGCCGCGACCGGCTTTCGCGCGAGCGAAGTCTCCTCGCTGACGCGTGAGAGTTTCGACCTCGATTCCAATCCGCCAACGGTGACCGTCGAAGTCGGCTACTCGAAGCGCGGGCGTCGCGACGTTCAACCGATTCGGCAAGTCAACTCCCCGCAGTGCTCCCCGCACTTGTCCCCACAGTGGGGGCACGATTCGCTGTGATTGGCTTCCGCCGGTTGCGACGACGCGAGCGCGATCGACACAAAAACGACAACGACCAAGTCTCGCATGATTGTGGCCTTGGGTCCTTCCGTTGCGACCTGATGCGTCGCACTGCCCCAATTTGAAAATCAATGCCCCGTGTAGGACTCGAACCTACGACCCGCTGATTAAGAGTCAGCTGCTCTACCAACTGAGCTAACGAGGCGCATCTACTCTGCGCGGCGCGGTCGCCGCGCCGAAGGGTCCGAGTGTAGCGTAGCGCTGGCGCTCCGCAACTGATTGCGGGTGTTGATCGGCGTGGTTCGCGCCGTTTGGTTCAGGCGCTGTTCCAACCAACTCCCGCTGGGACTACTGCCGAGCGGGCTCGGCAGTAGTCCTTGGCGAAAATCAGAGCGTCTTGACTACGCATTCGCCGGTTCCTTGCGACCGTGGCACTGCTTGTACTTCTTGCCCGAGCCACAGGGACACGGCTCGTTGCGTCCGACGACCGGCGGACCACTTCGCGTGGGCGCCCCGGCAGGGGTGGACCCCTCGGGTGATCCCGCTCGCGCGGCGATCTCGAGATCACGCTCCTGCTGAGCCGAACCGCGCACCATCTGTGCCGCCGCAGCGATCGCGGGCATTGCTGGCGATGGCACCGGACGCTGCGCCGCCGGCGCGACTTGAGCAGACTGCTGCGCCCCAGCGGAGAGCGCGGTCGGGGCTTCGACCGCACCGATTTCCGGCTGCTGCTGCATGCGCGGCACTTGCGGCGTCAGTCGACCCTTGAGCGCGATGTCCGTCACGCGGTCGCGCACGACTTCTTGCATCTCCTCGAAGAGCCGCGCTGCCTCCTTCTTGAACTCGATGCGCGGATCCTTCTGGCTGAACGCTCGGAAGCCGATCGAATCACGGACTTGATCCATGCTGTGGAGGTGATCCTTCCACGCGGTGTCAAGAATCTGCAACAGCACCCACCGCTCGAATTGCGTGACCTCGGAGCGAAGATGCTCTGCGATCCGTGCGGATGCAAATGTTGCGATGTCTTTCGCGGCCTCTTGCTTCTCGTCGTCGGTGAGGCGAATCATGCACTCGTTTTGGAACCAGCGATCTGCCGCTTCACCGTGCTGGTCCGCCGGCTCGCGGGCAACCGCCGCTGCGCACTTCGAGGCGCGGTTCTTGATCTTGGTTTGATCCCACGTCACAGCCTGTTCAGCAATGAGTCGACGCAATTCGCGAGGGTCGCTCGACGGAAGCGACTCCGGCGTCCAGTTCAACTCGTACCGTGACTTCACCCACGCGCAGAACTGCGTCAGCGCCGCCTGCGGGTTCTGCGCCATGAGCCCCGAGGTCACCTCAATCGCGAAGTCGATCGGGTAGTTGATCTCCCGCTCGCGATACGCGTCGAGCGCGCTTTTCACGAGTTTCTCTGTGCTCGCCGCAACCGGATCCACGCCGCCAGAAGATCGCGCCGTATCCGCAAACATCGTGGGGTCGAATGGCACTCCGAATGTGCGCGTCGCCCACGCAGCGAGTTCCTTGCGGCCGTAACCGCGCTCTAAGTATTGGTCGAGCGGTGAGAAGTCGATTGCTTTGAACTTCTTCTCCGCTGCCGCCTCGATCTTGCGGACTACGTCAAGCGGCTCGCTCTCGCGAACAGACTTCTCGTCGAGCGTTGCATCGAAATGCTGTTTCGCCCAATTGGCGAACCCTTCGACGTCCCATTCCGAGCGATCAACCTCGTCCGAGAGGTACTCGTTTGCGGTCGCGCGAATCGTCGCGCTGGACTCTTCAAGGCACTCCTTCACGATGAAGGTGTGCATCTCGGCTCGCTCCTTGCTGAGGAATCGCGAACCATCGACGTGTACGCCAGCCTTCTCGCGTACCCATTCTGAGATGCAGTTGCCGACGTACGCCTTTGCGAGATAGTGATTGCCCGCTTGTCGTGCTGCGGACTCAAGATAACCAACCACCGTCCCGCGCACCTTTCTGCCTTCCACGATTGGCTGACGAAGTCCATAGAACGCGCGGCGCTGGAATTCCATCGGCTCGTCATACTCAAGGATCTGCTTGCGCATCTGGAAGTTGCGTTCCTCAACCTTCCGCTGCGCCTTCTCCACGGCGCGCGTCAACATCGGACTGTCGAGCGCATCGCCTTCTTTCATGCCGAGTCGCGAGAGCACGTTGAGCGTGGTCTTGCCAGCGAACATCTTCATCAAGTCGTCTTCGAGCGACAGGAAGAAGCGAGATGAACCGTCGTCACCTTGGCGGCCAGCACGACCGCGGAGCTGGTTGTCGATGCGGCGGCTTTCGTGGCGCTCAGTGCCGACGATGTGCAAGCCTCCCATCTCTTCGATGTTCTTGAACATCTTCAGCCGGTGAATCGGTGGACCACCGATCGCGTCCAGTTCGGCAACGCACGCCGCCGCAGACATTCCGGCTGCTTTCTTCTCCGCGACGCCGCGCTCAACGACCCAGTGTCGCAGGAGCGCTAGGTACACAGCGGCATCGTCGAGCCCCTCGACTTGGGGCTTGCCGATCTCTCGGATCGCCATATGCCGATACGCACTCGCGATGATCTGTTCATCGGACCATTCTGGCTTCGCCTCGCGCGGGCAGATGTTTCGTCGCTTCCAATGCTCAACTAACTCATCGCGAGTAAACTTTTGTAGCTTGATGTCGGTTCCACGGCCTGCCATGTTCGTGGCGATCATGACGGCACCGAGCGCGCCAGCGCCGAGGATGATGTCGGCTTCGCGCTCGTGCTGTTTCGCATTCAAGACTTCATGACGGATCTGATGTTTCTTGCCTAACAGCTGGGCGAGCATCTCCGACTTCTCAACGCTCGTCGTACCGACCAGCACCGGACGGCCGATGTCGTGAAAGCTTTTGACCTCTTCGACGATCGCGTCCCACTTGTCCTTCACTTGGAGAAACACGAGATCGTTGCGATCTTGGCGGATCGGCGAGACGTTCGTTGGAATGCTCACGACGTCAAGACGGTAGATCTCGTGGAACTCTGTGGCCTCGGTATCGGCGGTACCGGTCATACCAGCGAGTCGTTTGTAGAGCTTGAAGTAGTTCTGAATCGTGATCGTCGCCATCGTCTGGGTTTCTTCCTTGATGCGGACCGCTTCCTTGGCTTCGACAGCTTGGTGCAATCCGTCAGACCATTGGCGCCCAACCATCTTGCGACCGGTGTTCTGATCGACGATGACGATGCTCTCTACGCCCTGTTCGTCGGGAGCGACGACGTAGTCGCGATCGCGCTGATACACGGTGTGCGATCGAAGCGATTGCTCAAGCAAGTGGGGGAGATCGATGTTGTCGCCGACGTAGAAGCTGCCCACGCCCGCAACCTTCTGCGCTTCGGCGATGCCGTCGTGGGTCATCGTCGTGCGCTTCTTATCGAGTTCGATCTCGTAGAACTGCGTGTTCTTGTCGCGCGTGCTCTCGAGTTCGGGAAGCCGCTTCTTCGCAGCGTCCATTCTCGTTTTCATCGCTGGCACGGTTGCGCGGTCGCGCGCGTTTCGCATATCACCCTCAAGCCCGGCGATCTCCGCCTTACAAGACTGAACCTTTTCGTCAGCGGCGTTCCATGTCGCCTGTCGCGCGACGAGATGCCGAGCGAGCCGGTCTGCAAGTTCATAGCGTGGTGAGAATGCGTGGGCAGGACCCGAGATAATGAGCGGCGTACGCGCTTCGTCGATCAGCGTCGAGTCAACTTCGTCGACGATTGCGAAACCGCGGTGCTTTTGGAGTTGCTCCTCCGGACGTACCTTCATGTTGTCGCGGAGGTAGTCGAAGCCAAACTCACTGGTCGTGCCGTACAGCACGTCGCATGAGTACGCGATCTTCTTGTCTTCGGAGCTCTGCATGTGCATCGGATGGATGGCGCCGACAGTCAATCCGAGCGCGCGGAAGAACGGAAACGTCCAGTCGCGATCGCGCTGAACGAGGTAGTCATTCACTGTGACCACGTGGACTTGGTTGCCCTCGCACGCGGCGAGGTAGCACGCGAGCGGACCGACGATTGTCTTTCCTTCGCCTGTCTTCATCTCGGAGATGCGCCCCTCGGAAAGGACGATCGCACCCGTGATCTGGACGTAGAAGGGACGGGCGCGGAATGGGGGGCGACTATCGGGCAACAGTTCGCGCACTGCCGCATAGATCGCTAAGGGGATGTCGACGAACTGCCAAGCCGCGATCGGCTCACGGCAGCCACGCAAAGCGCCCTCAGGCGGCCGCGCTGGCGTCGCGTCCATGATCGCCTTCGTCTCGGCGTAGAGTTGACGCGCCTCCGCTGGGAGCGCCGCGGGATCAAACTTCTCGTGCGGGTTGAAGATGTTCCGAATTCCAACAGCGCGGTCCATCGCTTCACGCGCGACTGCCAGTACTTCGGGAATCATCGGAAGCGTCTTCTCGCCATCCTTAATACGACGCCGGAACTCGTCGGTTTTCGCCTGAAGCTCAGGATCGGTGAGCTTTCGCACTGCAGGTTCGAACCCGTCAACTTTGTCGACGACGCGCTCGAGTCGCTTGCGCATGCGCTCGTTGCGGGAACCGAGGATCTTCTTCATCAGGGGGCCAAAAAACGGAACGCCCATTGGAGTATGCCTTTCTCTGTCGGTCGCCTCACGCTCGTGCGAACGGGCGACGAAACGCGAGCAGCGTGCTCGCGGGGAATGCGATCGTGTCAAGTGACATGTCAAGTGCAGCGATTGGAACCGAACAATCGACCTTCAACGCTCAGGCGCAGGCTGGCGGAGGCAAGTTCAGTAGGCGTCGGTGGATCGCTGTCCGTTGATCACACGCGCGGCGCTC
>JAWXCC010000029.1:0-11281 GCA_034440475.1 Phycisphaerae bacterium
GCGACCGCGTCACCAGTGGAAGACATGATCAAGGTGCATTCCCCGCCGCGTTCGCATCGGCGATGGCAGGCGGCGTGTTCGTCGTCCGGTCGATCCATGCTGCGACTTCGTTCCAAGGGGTCGTGCCGAGCACCCAGAAGAGCCCAATGTGCCCGACCGGGTCGGTCCAGCGCTCGGGCTCGCCCAGTTCGCGCCACAGTCGATCAGCGGTTGAACGCGGCACGATCGCGTCGAATCGAGCGTCGACTAACAGAACGGGTATGTTGTCGAGCGACCAGAGCGCTCGCTCCGGGGCGAGTGAACACGCCTCACGAAACGACTTTGCCCAAGCCGCCGTGTCTTCGTCGTTAGGAAGCTTCGCGCCGACCTCGCGCAACCACGCGCGACCGAGGCCACCGCGCAGCATGATGTCGTCGACGCCCGCTCCACCGCCGATGAGCACCGCGGCGCTAAGCGTCGGCACGCCCGACGATTGCGACACGAGCGCCGCGCAGGCTGGCAGCTCAAGCGCACGCAAGCTCGAACCAACCATCACGAGCGGCTTCTCAGCAAGCGCTGGCTCATTCGCCACCAGCAATTCAAGAACCATCTGGGTTGCGTACCCGCTGTCCGCCAGTTCATCCGCGAGCATGGCACCGAGATCGGCGGAAGTTTCACCAGTTCCAAATGTCGAGCGCTGCAGCACCCGAAGCGGCCGAAGAAAGTCAGCGAGTTGGAAAGAGACCACCCGCCAACCACGATCGCTGAGCGAGAAAAGCGTCGCCTCCACGTCTCTAGGTCCGACCAGACTCGGTAAAAGCACGCATGTTCCGACGGGCGGTCGGCCCCGGCATTCAACAATCAGTATTGGCCGAAGGTGATCTGCGTTCAGCGCGAACTCGGACGGCTCGCTTCGCGCCGGGCCATCGGGTCCCGCAGCGAATTCGAGCGTAGCGGGAACTGAGAGGCTCGCCGCCGACGTGAAAAGGAGCCACCGCCCCGCTCGCTTGAGTCCCGTCGGGTTGTAGCTCTGCTTGAAGCGGACACCGAGGCTCGGCATCTCGATCGTGGCTGACCAAGCGCTGTCGTCCGGTGTGATGAGTTCCATCAGCGCGCCATGCTCGTTCTTGCACTGCTCAACGAGCGCGACGCCGGGCGTTGCCGACTTTACCTCAAGGACAACGTCGCGCTGCTCGCGCTGTGGCCAAGCGATCGGTGCTCGCTCCGCTCTCACCGACGCGGGTCCGCCGCTCGTGCGCGTCGCGCAGCCAGTGGCGCACACGAGGGCCGCCATCACCAGCACGGCGGATAGCACTCTCACTTCTTCTCCCGAACTGCATCTAACTCCTCGTCAAATCGCCACGCCGTATGAAAGTCGTTGGTCAACGCATCACCGCGAAGAATTGCACGAACAAGTTCGACCGGCATGTTGTGCTGATGGAGAATCGTGTCGTGGAACTGGCGATCAGTCATCGTGCCACCATCGACAAGCTCGTGATGAAGCGCGCGGAACTGAAGCCCACCGAGCATATATGCAGCCTGATAGAGCGGCGCGTAATCGCCTGAGACTGAACGGCGTACCTCGCCCTCAGCGTTCGCTCGCTCGTGACCGACGCGATCGACGAGGAAGTCAATGCACTCTTGCGCCGTCATCTGTCCAAGTTGGTACTTCATTGAAAAGATGATGCGCGCGGCGCGATGGGTCCGCCAAAACAACATGCCCATCTTTTCTTCGGCGGTGCGGGGGAATCCCTTGTCCCACATCAGCATTTCCCAGTGCAGCGCCCATCCTTCGGTCCAGAACGGCGTACTGAAGAGGCCGCGATACGGCTTCCAACGCGATTCCGCGAACTGCTGAAGGTGATGCCCCGGCACCAGCTCGTGGAACACCGTGGCTCGCGCGAAGTGGCGGTTGTTGCCGCGAAGGCTCATAAGTTTGAGATCGTGCGCCATACTCGCAGCGGGAAACGAAACACTAATCACCTCGCCGCCTGTGAAGAACGGCGTCACCATCTGCCGCTGCGGCGACATCATTTCCATCCGCCACGTTTCCATTGCGAGCGGCGGCACGGTAACGAGTTCATTGGTCTTCAGAAATGCCGCTGCCTCAAGCGCGAGATCGCGAATGAGCGCCGGTTGCTCGCCTGGGCCCACGAAATCACGTTTCACTAGCTCGAGCGCCTTCTTCCAGTCGTCGCCGCAGTTCATCTCAGCGGCAGCCTGCTTCAGCTTCGTTTCGCACCACGCGAGTTCCCGCTCGCCGATCGCGATGATCTCCTCGGGCGTGTACGGAATCATTTCGAACCCAAGATCGGCGATGAGCGCATCGCGACCGATCGGTGTGCCGACGATGACGTCGGGTTTGTCCGGCGTCTGCCCGACACCGCGCTCGCGCAGTGACTTCGCGTACCCGTCGAGCGCCGAGTCGGCCTTCGCGTACGGCGCGTCAACCCACCATCCGAACTCGGGGTCGTAGCCTGATCGAAATGCCTGCCAGTTTCGTAACTCACGCCGAGATTCCTCAAGTGCAATGAGCCCTCGGCGACACACGCTCGGACTCGGTCGTGGATGCGTCTCGTCAGCGCGGTCGATCGCGTCGCGCAGCGCTCGATCGGCATCGTTCGCCTTCGCAGCGATCGCGATGAGGTCGTCCGCCGCCTTCGCTGGCGGGTACGGGGGAATTGCCTCGCGGGTCTCAGCGAGCGCGACAATGTCCATCGCGAACGGGAGAAGCGACGAGTACTCGACGAACGCGGCGGCCTCGGTGTCAAGGCGGTGGCGCTCATGGCGGATCTCGTTGCGAAGCAGAATCCAGTCCACTTGGGCGTCACGCGAGAGACTCTTCACATCAATCGGTGCGAGCGCTGCGAGCCAACCGTCGTAAAACTGCTCCATGCGTTCGCGCCGGCGTGGCGAAAGGTCGAGGGGATACTTGCGTAACAGTGCGCCGCGGTCGGCTTCGAATCGCTCGATGGCGATCACAAGCTCACTGCGCGGTTCGGCCAGCATCGAGCCCACATCGGGGCAGTCGTCGTCCGCGGTTCCAGCCGGGATCAACGGCTCGAAAAGCACCGGCATGGCACATGGAAGAATCAACCCGACGGCGAGAAACAGCGCGGTAGGCATACTCGCGCGGAGTCTAACACCACATCACGCCTCAACGATCACCTTGGCATCATCTTCTCGGAGCGCGTGACGCGAACATATCCCTTGCCGACGCTCCGTCGGCTCGTCCAGCGACACTCGTTGCTGAACGCCACCCTATCGACGTCAGGCCACGCCAGGCCGCGTCAGGAACCAACCCATGGACAAGCGAATCGCAGTCATCGTCACGCTCGCACTCGTCGCCTCAGGAACAACCTTCGGCTCTTGGGCGATCGGCCCGCAGACGAAGCCCGCAGCACCGGCCATTCCGGCGAAACCCGTCGCCGCACACAACGCCGAGGCGGAAGCCGATGAGGAAGACAAGGATGATGAAGAGGACGCCAAGGACGAGACGAAGGAAGAGACCATCAAACTCGCGGACGCCCCCGAAGCAGTTCGGAACGCCGTCGCCAAGCTCACGTCCGCGGACAAGGTGACCAAGGTCATCAAGGAGACGGACGAAGGCGTGACGGTGTTCGAGGTGGAATACACCGTCGAGAGTGCTGCTTGCTCGGCAGCCTTCTCAAGCGCGGGCGACGTACTCGAACTTGAGAAAGGCGTGAACGAATCGGCTGTGCCGGCTGCGATCATGGCGGCGCTCAAGAAGGAATTCCCCAAGGCGACCTTCAAGGACTTCAACAGCGTTCAGAAGTTCTACTACGAAGTGGATGTTGTCATCGACGGCAAGAAGCACGAGGTCAAGGTCGACGCCTCCGGCGAGATTGACGACGAGGAAGGCGACGAAGGCGGCGGCGACGAGGACGACGCGCCGGCGAAGGCCGCGAAGTAAACTTTAGGTAACTCACACACGCACCCATCGACGCGCCGCTGGCGAGAGCTGGCCGCGCGCATTTGCCTTGGAACGCCTCATTGTCCGCTCCGTGTCGTTCACGCGTTTGCGACGCCGGTCCACTCCAGCGTCACCGTAAACCGCGCGCTCTGACGCTCTTGGTTGAACGTCGCACCGAGCGCCGCCGCCGCCGCTGCAACGAGCGGCAGCCCGATGCCGAGATGGACGGTCTCACCTGCGTCGGGCGTGCGCACACGCTCGCTGGCTGTATTGACAAGTCGCCACACGATGCGCTCGCCCGAGCGGGAAACCTCGCTCGTGATGTCGCCGCCATCTGGCGTGTACTCCGCAGCGTTCGCCAGCAGATTTCCGGCGATGAGTGTGACCAGTGCGCGGTCAGTCTGAACCTCGGTGGTTGAACGCTTCTCAAACGTCGCCCGCACCCCGCGGGCCAGCGCCGGCGCCATTGCGCGATCCCACGCGTCGCGTACGACAATGGCGATGTCCACCGGTTCCAAGTTCGGCGGCTCTCGCCACGACGCGATACGCGCGAGTCGTAGCAACCCCTCGACGGACGATTGCATGCGTGTAGAAACATCGAACACTGATCGCAATGCTTGTTGGTACTCCGTCGCCGATCGCGCCCGCGACAGCGCCAGCTCGGTCACCGCACGTATTTCCGCAATCGGAGTGCGTAGTTCATGGGCCGCCGACGCGGTGAGACGTCGCTCGCGCTCAAAGGCGTCGTTGATCCGATCGAGCAAAGCGTTCGTTCTCATCGCGATCGGCTGTAGTTCGAGGGGCAATGCCCCTTCACTGACGCGCGAGGAGAGTCTCGACGCATCAATCGCTTCGACTTCCGCCGCAAGGGACGCAACCGGTCGTAACCCCCTCCGGAGCGCGAGGGCGACGCTGGCGACGACTCCACCAACAAGCAGCGCGCCACAGCCTAAAATCGCGAGATCAAGCGATCGCACCGTCGCGTCTAACTCGTCACGTTTCGCTGCGACAACGAGGACGAGGTTGGGTGCCGCAGGGGTCGTCGCGATCGGTTGATTCGCGCCAAAATCACCTTCGCCTTCGGGGTCTTCGCGCGGGGTGAATCGAACCGTAAGCGAGCGTCCGGCCTCACCGCTGGTAAGGATGACATCCCGCGCCGTCGGCAATTCCGCGGACGCTGGCTCAACCGGTTCCGAACCCAGCGAACGCGATCCACCTATCAGCTCACTGGTACCCGTAATCGGCTGTGCCCGCAGCTCAAACAGACCGAGTGAGCCTTCGTCGGCAATGTCTAACTCAACACGGCCGTGCTCAAACTTGGTGGCGTTCGTGATCGACCGGGCGCGAGCGACGAGGCCGTCGTCGAAACGTGCGATCAACGACGATTGGACGAAAACGTGCAGCCCGATCCCGACGACCACGATGAGCGGCAGAATCGCTGACAGGAGCGCAATCGTGAGCCGGCTGCGCAGACTGTTCAACGCCCTGCCCCCGAGGAGAGCACGTAGCCGACCTTGCGGCGCGTTCGAATGAGGTCGTGGCACCCAGCGGCATCGAGCTTCGCTCGCAGCGCGCAGATGGCAGAATCAATCGCATTGCTCATCACTTGCGAGCGCTCGTCGTAGACGTGATCCTCAAGTTCCATCCGTGTCACCGGCTTGCCAGCGCGGAGCGCGAGATACTCGAGCACTCTGTATTCACGCGGGGACAAGTCGAGCGTCGCGCGATCGTTTACCGTCGCCGTGCGCGTCACGGTGTCGATCGAGAGTGGACCGAAGCGCAGCGCCGACGAGCGTACGCCGTGCGGCCGCCGCACGAGCACTGCGACACGGGCCAAGAGCTCCGCGAGCGCGAACGGCTTCACGAGGTAATCGTCGGCACCAGAGCGCAGCCCAAGGACCCGATCGTCGATCGCGTCGCGCGCTGTGAGAACAAGTACCGGCGTCGCAATCCCCTTTTCGCGCATCCGCCTTAGCACCGTGAGTCCATCCATTTCCGGCAAGCCGAGGTCGAGTATCGCTACGTCGTACTCCGTCGTCTGCACGTAGATGAACCCCTGACGTCCATCCCCCACTGCATCGACGGCGTAGCCCGCCTCGCGCAGCGCCTGGGCGACGCTCTCGCGAATATTGGTGGAGTCTTCGACGATGAGGATGCGCACGGCTCAGGCATCATCGTGCCTCATCGTCGCCCGCGATAGATGATCGTTCGATGACGGCTAGGCTAAGTCAGCTCGAAAGCGCGACCGCTCCGAGTCGCTTCCTGAGCACCAGCATCAATGACTTCGGATCGAGGAAGGCTGGCGGCGGTCGGAAGAAGACCTCAGTAATGCCGTCATCGTCGGGTTGTCCGACAACGCGGACGGTGCCTTGGACGCCCGAGAACGCCGTTTCGAGATCGCGCGGCCGCGGCGTACGAAAGATGATGTCGGGGTCCTTCCGCACGATCGAACGCACGCCAATCGCCGTGGCGCGCAGTCGGAGATCAGCAAGTTCCACCAATGTCTGCACGGACACGGGCAACTCTCCGTATGCCCCCGCGAGGTCCTTCGCCACCCGCCCGAGCGCGTCGAGCGAGTCAGCTTGCCCAATGCGTCGGTAGGCCTCCATGCGGCGCTGATCGCTTGGGATGTAGCCCTTGAGAATCGCACCCGAGATACCAATATCGATCGAGGTATCGATCGGCGAGAGCTTCTTCACGTTCTTCAACTCGCCGACAGCGGCTTCCATGAGCGAGCAATACATGTCGTAGCCGACCGCAGCGATGTGCCCGGACTGCTCGGGTCCGAGGATGTTGCCAGCGCCGCGGATCTCAAGATCGCGCATCGCAATCTTGAACCCAGCGCCAAGCATGGAGTAATCCTCGATTGCCTTGAGCCGCTTCATTGCGTCTTCCGTAATCGAACGATTCTCGGGCAGGAGCAAATAGCAATACGCGCGGTGCTTCCACCGTCCGACGCGCCCGCGCAACTGATGAAGCTCGGCGAGACCGAACATGTGCGCGTTGTGGACGAACATCGTGTTCGCGGTTGGAATATCAAGGCCACTTTCGATGATCGTGGTTGACACCAAAACATCGGCCTTGCGCCGCATGAATGTCAGCATCACCTCTTCAAGTTCCTTCGCCGCCATTTGTCCATGCCCGACGACGATTCGCGCTTTTGGCACAAGCTGCTGAATACGGAACGCGACGTCATTGATGTCGTTAACGCGATTATGGACGAAGAACACCTGCCCCTCGCGCGCCAGCTCGCGCTCAAGCGCCTGCTGCACCCGCTTCGGGTTGAAGGGAATCACTTCCGTCACGATCGCGCGGCGGTCAAGCGGCGCTGTCGTCAAGCTCGAAATGTCGCGAATTCCTAGCATCGCCATATGGAGCGTGCGCGGAATGGGAGTCGCAGACAGCGTGAGCACGTCCGCTGTGAGCCGGAACTCAAGCAAGCGATTCTTATGTTCAACGCCGAAGCGTTGCTCTTCGTCGACAACCACCATGCCGAGATCGGCGAACTTGACGTCCTTGGAAAGAAGTCGGTGGGTTCCAATCAGGATGTCGACGCGCCCCCGCGCCGCTTCGTCCAGAATCGCGCGCGCTTCTGCGTCGGTCTTGAAGCGCGACAAGCTCTCAATGCGAAACGGATACGCGCGGAATCGCTCGCGAAACGTCCGCTCGTGCTGTTCTGCGAGCACCGTCGTCGGCACGAGCACGGCGACTTGCTTTCCGTACTCCACCGCCTTGAACGCAGCGCGGATTGCAACTTCGGTCTTGCCGAAACCGACATCGCCACAGATCAATCGATCCATCGGGCGCGGCCGCGTCATATCGCGCTTGGTCGAGTCGATGGCTGTCAACTGATCCTCAGTCTCGTCGTAGGGAAACTCCGCTTCGAACTCCTTTTGCCACGGAGTGTCGTCGGGAAAGCGAATGCCTGGACTCGCCTCTCGCGCGGCCTGTACGCGTATCAGTTCACCCGCGAGATCCTTGACTGCTTCCTTCACGCTCTCCCGAGCGTTTCTCCAGCGCTTGCCCCCTAACATCGAAAGGGTTGGCCGCGACGTCCCAGCGCCGATGTACTTCTGCACCAGCTCGATTTTCGTCATCGGAACGTGAAGTCGCGCGCCGCTATCGAATTCGAGCGTCAGGAACTCATCGTCACCTGCTGCGGGCGATTTCTTTCCGCTCGTCGAAGTTGGCACTCCTGACGGGTCGTTCTTCTGACCGCGCTGCGAGAGCTGCTGCAGTCCGATGAACTTCGCGATGCCGTGATCACGATGGACAACGTAATCGCCAGGCTCAAAGCCGACGAACGCGTCGCGCGCCTTCCCCCCACCAAGCCGCGCGGCACGGCGGCGCACCCCATAGCGATGAAGCAACTCATGTTGCGGAACGAAGGCGAGCGCGTCGCAATCCGCCCGTCCACCCTCACCGCCCCACACGAATCCGCGGTGCAGGTGTGCGTGCACGATCGTCGCTCGCGCTGCACCGGTGTGCTCGGCAAGAAGTTCTTGGGTGCGCTGCGCGTCGCCCGTCGTGTCGCAGAACACCGCGATTTCGTAGTGGCTACCAAGAAACGCGAGTTCGACGAACGCCTCTTTCACGTCTTCGGGGAATACCGGCAACGTCGACACCGGTAACTCGACGAGTCGTCCGCTCAGACTCGTCGCACTGAACTGGTTTACTTGGACCATCGCACGGCAGTGCTCGGTCAGCGCCTGGAGCACGCGCGGTGGGCCGAAAATGCCGCGACTATCGTGCACGCGCTCGTAGTAACCCCGCGCTTGCTCGACAATTTCGGAAAGTTCGGCGAGCACGCAAATCGTCGTTACGGGCAGGAGTTCCGCGAGCGTGCGCATGCCCCGGTCCACGGAATCCGACTGCACGCTGTCGACCGACGCGCTGACGAGCTCCGCGCTGTCGATTGCGCGATCGCTCGCCTGCGTCGCCAGATCGATCTCGAAGATGCGCTCGATTTCGTCGCCAAAGAAGTCGAGACGGATCGGCGCTTCCGCGCCGGGCACGAAGACGTCGACGATTCCGCCCCGCACCGCGAATTCACCGGGTGTTTCAATCGCATCGACGCGGCGGTAGCCTCCAGCGTCGAACCACGCCGCGAGCGCCCGGGGGTCGACACGATCACCCTTTCGAACCGTGCGGAGGACTCGCGCGATCGTCGTCGCATCGGGCACCCCCTGCATGAGTGCTGGCATGGGCGCCACGATGACTTCAGGAAGCGTTGCGTGCTCCATGAGTCGCCGCGCGAGCCCGAGTCGCGCCGCGACGATTTCGAGACTCGCCGCAGAGTCGCCCGGCAGCGCTTCGAGCGCTGGGAACGCGATCGCGTCGACGCCCGCGCCAGTGAGTTCAGCGATCGCCTCGTCGCAGTCGTCAAGATGCGCGACGACGAGTAACACGAGTGAAGGCGCAGTCGCCGCCGCGCCAAGTCGCGCGAGTGCGCCTGCGACGAGGGTCGTCGATGAACCGTGCGCACCGCGCGCCGTGATGTCGCCTCCGCGAGCCGCTTCATCGGCGAGCCGACGGACGGACGAATCGCGAATCAAGCGATCAAGCCACGCGGCGGCGCTCACTTTTCACTCGATCGGACCGCGAGCCCACATCGCACATGCGGAGCGATTTCCTCAAGCGTGGCCGGTCCAATACCGCGCACTCGGTCGAGGTCGCTCACACGGGTGAACGCGCCGCGCTTAACGCGATCTGCGACGATCTCCGCCGCCAATGCGGGGCCGACCCCCGGTAACAATTCGAGCTCGGCGCGCGACGCCGCGTTGAGGTCGATCGTGTGCGGCGTGAGGGTGACCGGTGGTCCGGGGAGCGGTCGGCTTGCGACGCTGATGGAAGCCCACACGGCCGCCACAATGCATGCGGTGGCAAGGACGAACGTACCCGCAAGTCGACGCGATGAGTCCATCTCATTTTCCCCCTGCCGACGATCCGTCGGCGGCGACTTCTTCCGCATCAACCGGCCGCGGACCGAGCGGCTTGCGGAACTTTCTTCGCAGCGCTGTCAGCTTCGCCAACACCGGCCGGGCAGCACCGGTCTCGTCGAATAGTCCGTAGCCCCGCGCGTCGGGCCCCGCCGCATCACTCGCTTCGCACCAGAACAGCGTGTCGATGAAGGGCTTTGAGAGCGCGACGCTCGCGACGCGGCCCGCCCACGAGCCCTGCGACTTCGGACTCCATCCCTCGCGCCACGAACCTCCTTGCGGATCGACATCCACGCACGGCACGCCGAACCCCGAAATGAGTACGCGCGCCTCGCGCCCGAGGAAGCGATCGAGCGCACAACTCACCTGGAAAAGATCGCGTGCCACTGCGCCAACTCTCCCACTCGTGAGTCGAAGGCCGATGGCGGAAAACGTGATCCCTTGTTGCTGCAAAATCTCGATGAATCGCCACGGGAGCACCGCTCCAGGGCGCCGCATAAATGATTCGGCGAATGGATCGACTAACTCAATGAGCGCGTGCGCTTTGCGATTCTGCTGCCGAATGAGTAGCGTCGTGCGCCGCGCGAGATCCACCATTTGTTCGACGGTCAGTTCGAAAAACGCGTTCGCGTGGAAGCCGCTCCCCACGTTCCAAATGCCGATCGCGCTGCCGTAGCGCAACGCGATCCGCTCGACGTGGTCGTAGGCTAGGTTGCGAAAGCTCTCGTAGTCGTGGCGAAAAACGCGCGCGTGGTCGGGAAGACACTCTTCGCGCAGATCCAGGAGCGGACCGGCCATGATTGGCTTCTTCTTCTCGACTGCCCACTTCACCCATCGATCGATGTTGCGGAAATCGGGCTTGCCTCGCTTTGCTTCGATTTCGCGCCAGTTGATCGTAATTTCGATGACATCGGCATCGCGCTCGAGGGCGGTGACGATCGCGGGTGTGAATGGTGTGGACGGTCGAACGACGACCCCGAGCGTCGTCGAGCTCGCCGGGCGCGTACCGAAGCGCCGATGCAGCAAGATCTCAGCGTGACTCATTGCGAGATGCTCGCTCGCTTCGATTGAGCGCTCGAGCGATTTACGCGACAGCCGTTCGCACTCGCGTTCGTCCTTCGCGAGGAGTGCCCGGGCAAAGATGCCGCGCGCTTCATCCCATAGTCGCATCGCGCCGCGCGCCAGCGCCGGATCCCACATTTGCCATTCCTCGCACTTCTGGATGAAGTGCTTGATCCGATGCCGCGCGAGTTCAAAGAGAAGCACGTATGGCTCATCGCGCGGCGGCAGAATGCAGGTTTGGAGCATGAGCGTGCCTGCATGTCCAGCTCGCATCGGCAGGATGAGCGAAGCGACTTCTTCGTCAACGAAAAAGCAGCGGACTATTTCGGCCTGCTCGGCCTGCTCGGCCTGCTCGGCCTGCTCGGCC
>JAWXCC010000030.1:0-18274 GCA_034440475.1 Phycisphaerae bacterium
AGGGCTGGCCCTTTGCTTCGCTCATCGCGAGGTCATGTCTCAAGGGCCGCCGTTCTCCCCCGCGGTCGCGTTCACCTTCTGGATCCCCGACGCGACCGCCCCACAATGCGGAGGTGTCTCATGAAGCGAACCTATAGAGGTCGCGGAGCAGTGGCGCGCAAGGTCGCCACTGCGATAGTCGGTACAGCCACAGCAAGGCGCGGCAGCGCCGATTGCTCAGTTGGTTGCCGTGCGAATCGCTCGATAGCTCTCACCGTTGCCGCTCCAATGAGGTTGGTGGCAGTGCTGACGTTGGCATGTCTCGCCACGTCAACCGCGAGCGCCGATCTTGCGGGGCTTGAAGCCGAGCACGGGATTGTGACGCGCTCGGATCAAGTATTTCACGTGCTCGACGTGTACGTGAAGTTCACCGAACCGGAAGATCGCCTACTCGTCATTTGGGATACGGAGATTCAACTCGACGCGAAACCGGGCGCGAAGTTCTTCAACGCGACGCTTCCCGGTGGGTAGGTCACGGGACGGCCAGTCTGCGCCGATCCGTGGATCCCGTTCTACGACATCGACACGTACATCTGTATAGGCGGCGATCAGTGTGCGACGAGCGGTATCAACTGCTTCACTCCGGACTGCCCGTCTGACATTCTTGTCAATAGCGGCGGCATCAACACCGTCGGCGGTTGGTTCAACGTCCCACCCACCGTGTCGTGGAACGGCGCTGGCGACGATCTTCGAATTCGCGTCTGTCGACTTTCAATCCGCGCGCAAGATTGGGAGCCGAACTCCTCGATCTACTGTTCATGGACGATCGGTTGGAGTCACGGCGCGGGCGGCGCTTACTTCGGCGCGGACTACCTCTACGCCCAACTGTCGGCAAACGGTCCCAGCGAAATGCCCGACGACCTGCCCGGAATCGAGTTGCCCAACGGTGGTGGCAGCGGCGGCGGCGGTGGTACACCGCCCACATGGACCCCGCCAGAGCCCGCGGGCTCGATTGAAAACGCCGACATCTACTTCTACTCGCCGGACGCCTTCATTACCGGTTGGGCTATGTCGGACTTCACCTTCGACGATGCGATCTGCGTGGGTCAGCCGGCGTCCCCCATTCACATACCCGTCGGCAAGGGCGACATCGACGGCGACGGCGACATCGACTTCATTTTCTACAACCCTGGCGACTACAGCGCCCAAGCTTGGATTATGCAGGACGGCTACCTCCAAGATGCCGTCATCATTGGCTACGCCCCGTATCCATCAGCGAACAAGTGGAAGGTGCTTGGCGTCGGCGACGTGAATGGCGACGGCAATGTCGACATTGTGTGGCACCGCGATGACGGCGGGCTCGGGAAGGTGCGCGTCTGGCTGCTGAACGGGACGACAGTTATCGCGAACCAAGAGATCGGAATCTCACCGGGGTTCGAATTTCTCGGTCTTGGTGATCTCAACGCCGACGGTAAGTCGGACATTCTTTGGCGGCTCATCAACGGCGTCGTCGTTGCGTGGCGGCTCGATGGCACCACGCCAGCGATGCCGCTCGTCTTCGGTGGCGTTGGACCCGTAGCGCTCAGTTGGAAGGCCGAGGCATTTTGCGACCTCGACAACGACGGCGACTGCGACATCGTCTGGCGCAGCACAGAGACAGGCCAAGTGAAGGGCTGGATCGTCGACAACTTCGCTCGACTCTACGGCGGCGCAATCGTTCCCAAGGTCACCTCGGCGTGGCACTTCGGCACGACTGTGGATCTCGATAACGACGGCGACTCTGATCTCGTGTGGCACAACACGGTGACCGGAATGGTCAACGCATGGCAGATGCAGGGATTGACCAAGGTCTCCGGCGGTCCGGTGGAGCAGCTCGGACCGGCGTGGACGGCGTGGTAACACCTCTGCATAGGTTACTTTTGCGCTGATGCACTCGACGACGCCCGGCACCCTGCCGGGCGTCTTTCTTTCCCACGACCGTGAAGCGGCGTGCCCGGAACACCGATACAGCGCGCATGCGCCGATCGACCACTCTTTCCGTCGCCACACTCTGCTGCGTCGCGTTCACCTCGCCCGCCCGCGCCGACTTCGTGCGCTGGACCGCAGACCAGTACATCGCGAGTGCTGGCGGCAACGGGTATCACGTCGTCGACATCTACGCGGTGTTCGATCAGAGTGCTGATCGCGTGCTCAATGTCTTCGATGTCACGCTCGATCTCATCGGAGCTAACACCGCGACCTTCTATCAGGCAAGCGTGCCGATGATCGTAGGACCATCCGCACTTCCACTGCCCGTTCCGCTCGATCCGAGCGCATACGCGTACGACACGTTCGTCACGATCGGCGCGCTGCAGGGCGATCTCACGAACGGCACCGTTGCCGACCCAACATTCGACGATCCCGAGATCCTTACGTTTGGGACGCTGACTGGTTGCGGTTGGTACAACCTGCCGCCCTCGAACGGGCATGGAGATGCGGGCGTCGATCTCAGAGTGCTCGTCGGTCGCTTCGCGATTGAAGATCAGAACTGGATGTCTGGCGCGCGGGTCACGTGGACTGCGACCTGTGGCCACTCGTCCGACAACGCCACGTTCTTCGTGACGGACACGCGCACGTTCTACTACAAGCCTGCGATCGTGACGCCTGCCGCGTCACTCGACGATTTCACCGGCGACTCGAAGGGTGATCTTGTCTGGGAGAATCCGACCGACGGCGCGCTTCACTTGTGGACACTGAATGGTCTTTCGCTCGTCTCAGATACGACGATGTCGATGGCGGTACCCAGTGCCGCGTGGACCATGATCGGAACCGGTGACATCGATGGCGATGGCGACCCAGACCTGGTGATGCGCGATACCGCTGGCGCATATGTCGTCTGGTTCATTGGCAGCGGCGATGTCGACAGCACCGCAACCATTTCGAGTCCCATCCCCGCCGCGTGGACAAGCCTAGGTGTCGACGACATTGACGGCGATGGACGCGCCGATTTGCTCTTCCGCAACACCACGACGAACGAAGTCCGCGGCTGGCTCCTCGACGGACAGTATCGCTGGCGGACCGGAACGATCGGCTCGGCGATTGGGCTCACGTTCATGGGTCGCGCCGATCTGAACGGCGACGGTCGTAAAGACATCATCTGGCGCGATGGCGCGAATAGCGCGATCACCGCGTGGCTGCTCGACGGCGTCAACGCGCCAGTCTCGGGACCAATCGTCAACGGTGGCGCGATCGCGTCGACGTGGCAACTCGTCGCTGCGCCCGATCTCGACGGCGATGGTGACGAAGATCTCGTCTGGCGAAATCTCACCGGCGGTAACGTCAACGGTTGGATCATGAACGGGCTGACGAAGACATCCGGCGGCGTCATCTCGCCCGGTGTCGCGTTAGCGTGGCAACCGGTCGGTGCGATGGACCTCGACGGCGACGGCGACGACGACATCGTCTGGCGCAACTCGGTCACGAACAACGTGAACGGTTGGATCATGGCTGGCCTAGTGAAACAATCCGGCGGATTGATTGGTCCGGCACCGGCCGCATGGGTCAAGCTGTCGCAGTAACGCGGCAGCCGCCGACGTGTCGGGTCAACCGGCCTTCGCCATATACTGCCGCGCATGGTGTTGGTTGATGCCGTGCGCACACTGTGGACGCACCGATTCCTTGCGTTCCGGCTCGCAGAGCGCGACATCTCGTCGCGCTGGCGCGGATCGTTGCTTGGCCCGCTCTGGGGCATAGCAAGCCCGCTCTTACTGCTCGCGGTCTATTCGTTCGTCTTCGGCCTCATCTTTAAGAGCCGCTGGCCGTCGGTGGGCGATCGCTCGCCTCCCTTCGCGCTTGTTCTCTTCTCAGGCCTGATTCTTTTTCAGCTCTTCAGCGAGACGGTGAACGCCGCGCCAGGTGTCGTGCGCGGCAACGCTTCATTCGTGAAGCAGATCGTCTTCCCGCTGGAGATCCTGCCGTTCGTCGGACTCCTAGTTGCGATGTTCAACGCGGGGGTGTCATCACTTGTTCTCCTCGCTGGTTACCTCATTCTGTTCGGCATTCCGCCGTTGACTGTGTTGTGGTTGCCGGTGATCGCGCTGCCACTCCCCTTTTTCGCGCTCGGCGTTGCATGGTTCCTCGCAGCGCTCGGAACGTTCGTGCGCGACACCGTTCAGATCACCGCGCTACTCACGACAATTCTGATGTTCATGTCACCGGTGTTCTATTCGCTCGACGGAGTCCCCGAGTCATATCGCGCGGTCGTTCGGTGGAACCCCTTGACGACGATTATCAACGACGGCCGCGCTGCGCTGTTCTTTGACGTCGCGCCGAGCCCGTGGCCGCTTGTGTTAGCCACGCTGGGTTCGCTCGCCGCGTTCGAACTCGGCTTCCGCTTCTTCCGGCACATGAAAGACGGGTTCGCCGATGTCGTCTAACGCCCACGGCACTCAACCGGCGATCCGCCTCTGTGGCGTCGGCAAGACCTATCGCATCTATCAACAGCCCACGGATCGGCTCTGGGAAATCCTGCGTCCGAGCCGTCCGCGTGGCCGCGATGCCTGTGTCCTCTCCGACATCAACCTTGAAATCGCCCGCGGTGAAACCGTCGGAATCGTCGGCCGTAACGGGAGCGGCAAGTCCACGCTGCTCCGAATTCTCTGCGGCATTCTCACACCGTCCGTCGGAACCGTCGAAACGCACGGGCGCATCGCGCCGCTCCTCGCGCTCGGTGCTGGCTTCAACAACGAGTTCACCGGACGCGAGAACGTGCGGCTCAACGCGGCGGTGCTCGGCATCGATCGTCACGACATCGAGCAACGATTTGCTCGCATCGAGGCATTCGCGGAAATCGGCGCTGCGATTGACCAGCCGGTACGCACATACTCGTCGGGCATGTTCGCGCGACTTGCGTTTGCGGTCGCTGTTTCAGTCGAGCCCGAGATCCTCGTCGTTGATGAGATTCTGTCCGTGGGCGACGAACTCTTCTCGCGCAAGTGCTCCGCGCGAATTCACGAACTCCGAAGTGCGGGAACCACTATTTTGTTTGTCTCGCACTCAGCGACCGCGGTGCTCGAACTCTGCAACCGTGCGATCCTGCTCGAGCGCGGCCGCATGATCGCAGCCGGCGAACCCCGCGAAGTCATGCGGCGCTATCACTCGCTTCTCTACACCGGAAGCGCCGAGCCGAAGCCGGTCGCTCCTCCGCCGCCAGCCGCGCCATCGGGCAGCGCTCGCCCAGCGCCTCTGCGAGCAGTCGGCGACGACGACGGATCGTTCGACGCGGCGCTCGTCTCGCCTACCGCAAGCGAATATCCACCCGACGGTGCCCGAATCACCGACATCGTTGTGCGCGGCAGCAGCGGCAGCGCACTGAACCACCTGAAGGTCGGGCGCCCATACGACCTCACCTACGACGTCGAGTTCGATAGACCTGCGGATCACATCCTGTTTGGATGCAACGTTCGAAACGAGGAAGGCGTGACGGTCGCTGGACTCGGCGTGCGACTGTCGGACGCAAAATCTGGCGAACGACTTCGCGTGCGATTTCCGCTCGAAATGCGACTGCTGCCCGGCACCTATTTTGTCACTGCTGGCGTGCGATCCGAGCTCGACGAGAACTTCTTACACCGCCTCGTCGAGACTGTCGCGTTTGTCGTGGATCCCGACGATCACCTTTTTCGATTCGGTTACCTGTCGCTTGAGCGGGCCGAGCCAACGCTCGAATCGCTCGGGAAGACTGACGTCGCCGCGGCCGAACAAGGTCGGTCGGTATCCTCTGGTTGACCGTCATGTCCGCCCCATCACGTTCATGTGTGATTGTGCTCGCTGCCCCGCGCTCTGGAAGTTCGTGGGTCGCGTCTCTCCTTCGAAGCACCGGGGTGCTCGGCGTCTGCCGTGAATGGCTGACTGCCGTCGTCAATTCCGCTGCGCCGAATCAGTTTCCGTTACCGCCGACCGTCGCGGAGTCGAACGCCGCGCAAGCCGATGCCTTCCGCGCCGCGCTTCGCGCCACTGCTTCGACACTGAACGGCGTGTGCGCTGTGAAGCTGCTCAGTTCGACGTTCGACCGTCTGCCAGCCACGCTCGCGCGCTGGGGAATCGGCGACGGAGTGTCGAACGCGTGGATGCCTGAACTGTTCGAGCGCCCTGTCATTCTCGTGCTGCGGCGCCGCGACCTCATCGGCTCTGCCATCTCGTGGTGGCGTGCACTACACACGGGTGAATACGCTCGATTCGACGCCGCATCGACCATAACCGCTTGGCCGACGTATGACTTCCCGGCGTTGCAGACGGCGCTCCGCCAAACCCACGCACACGTCGCTCGGTTCGACGAAGGACTGGCGTCGCTCGCTGCGCTCTCCGGTGCCGTGTGCATCGACGCGATCTACGAAGACATGCTCGTTGATCCTCAACCAGCGGTAGCAAGCATCGCGGTAACTGTCGGCGTTCTGATACCCACCGGATCACTCGCGACGCCGCTCACCGTACAGCGAGATACGACCACCGAGGCGGTGCGCGAGCAGTTTCTGCGTGACCTCAAATCGGTGCATCACCTCGATGCCGCAGCGACGCAGGAGGCCTCATGAGCGACCTTGACGCAACAGTTGATGTCGATGCGACAGACGATGCCCGCGGCGTTCGCCACCTCGGCCACCGCGCGTTTGTCGGTGGCGATGGTGAATTTTGGGATCGCGTCGGCGAGCTTCAGTTTCGATATCTCGTCGAGCACGGACTCCGACCGACGGACGTTTTGCTCGATCTGGCCTGCGGCTCGTTGCGCGGCGGCGTTCGCTTCATTCCATACCTTGAGCGCGGGCACTACCTCGGCTTTGACCGGTCTATCGACCTCATCATCTTGGGCGTTGCCAGAGAACTCGGGGCAGATGTCTTCGAGCGTCAGGCACCGGAGTTCATCGTGAATGGTCGGTTCGACCTCGCGGGTTTTACGCGGCCGCCGGATTTCATCCTCGCACAGTCACTTTTTACGCATCTCTCAGCGGACGATTCCACACGAGCGCTCGCCGCTGTCGCATCGATCGCACCACCGCACGCACAGTTTTTTCTGACGTTTTTCCCCGGCGATGCGCGGGAGAAGAACCCTGCTGCGTCGCACTCGCGTCTCGTCTTCTTCTACACCATGGATGAGATGCGCCGGTTCGGCGCAGCGTCGGGATGGACGCTTGAGCACCTCGGCGACTGGGGACATCCGCGCGGTCAGGAGATGATTCGATTCACGCGTCGTTGACCCAGTTTTCGCCGCACATCATGCCAACGAGCTGCGTTGTCATCCTCGGCATGCACCGCAGCGGCACGTCTGCACTGGCACGCACACTCGCCCTTTGTGGCGGATCACTTCCGAAGACTCTCTTTCCACCAGTGCCCGGCGACAACGACACGGGCTACTGGGAATCAGAGCGACTGATTCTGTTCAACGAATACTTGTTAGCTGAACTCGGAACCAGCGCGTTCGATGAGCGCGTCCCTGACCCGACGTGGTTCGGCACACCCGCTGCCGAGCAGCGGGCGATCGAACTCGCGTGCCTCTTGCTTGAGGAATGGGGTGACGCACCCGGTTGGATCGTCAAAGAGCCGAGAACGTGCCGGCTCGTGCCGTTGCTGCGCCGCGCGCTCGCGATTGCCGGGCGCGCTCCCGTGTTCGTGATATGCGTGCGCGATCCGTCCGAAGTGGCATCATCCCTCGCGCATCGCAGCGGACTCGCACGCGCGAGTGCTGAAGCACTCTGGGTGCAGCACGTCGCGCTCGCCGAGCGCGAGACGCGCGATGTCCCTCGCACTTTCGTTTCGATCGATCAACTGCTCAGCGACTGGCGCGGCGCAGTTCAATCCGTCGCACGAATCGAGCCTTCGATCGAAATTCATCGTGCCCCCGCGGCAATAGATGCATTCATCGATCCGGCTCGGCGTCATCATCGCGCGACGAGCGTCGCCCTCGCTCAAGAAACGACCCGCATGCTTCGCGACGCTGTAGCGGCGGCGATCGCTGGCGACGCGTCCGAGCTCGCTCCACTCGTCGACGAGATCGTTCGTGAACGCTGCGGCTATCCGGCGCAGTGGGCGTCGCCAGATCCGACCGACGGACCGGCTGCCTCACGAGAACTTGCGAAACTCCTCCGCGTCAACGCCGCGCAGCGGCAAGCGATTTTAGAACCGACCGCAGAAGTGCGGCATCGCAACGCGTCGCGGTGAACCATCCATCAGACAATTCGTTGGGGCGCCGCGTGCCACGTCTCGGCAGCGTTCGTGAGGAAGCGTTGCATATCGCTCTCAGTTGGCTTCGCTGGCCACCATGGCGACGGAATCTGCGACTCAAGCTCGCTCGGGTCCTGCAGCATGCCGAGTCTCATGCCTCCCCGTTCGAGCCTGCTCATACCACACGCGATAGGTGCGCGCAACAACCACCAGGCAAGGTCGAGCTCTCCGAAATCGAGGAGTTCCGCAGCGAAACGAACGCGAGCCGCCCGTCCGTGGCCTAATAAGCTGCCGACCTCCGCACCAATCTGTCGCCGTCGCGCCGCGAGTCGCTCGACGTTGCTCGGCGTGTACCCGAGCCTTAGAAAGTCGTCGCTCAGGACGCGGTCGAGGAGTTCGCGCTCGGCAGCCCCGCAGTCCATTGAGTTCGCATCTGGTCGCGATTCATTCAATCTCGGTAGGTCGCACCGAAGGTCGAGTTTCAGCGCGAGCTCCTCCCATTCATCATCAAGGCGCTCGAAGCGGAGCACATGAGTCACGATGCGCTTTCCCGATTCATCGGTGATGTAATCCGTCTGCCGCCAACCGATCGGGAGAAGTTGCGACGCGCGGCGCACAACGCTGGGGAACGACGCGCCTCTCATCGCCTCGAAGAGCGGGTGGTTCTCGTCTTGTTGCATATAGCGCCAGTACGAACCGATCCAATCAAACGGTTCACGGACGACGGCGATCGTCGTCATCGTGGCGTATGTCTCGGGACTCAGAATGTCGCGAACGTCCCGCGCTCGCGCATGCGGCATCAGGGGAACAGCGTCAGGGATCGACTCGAGCGCCTTCATGATCGCCGTACCGCCTGTCTTTGGCACGTGGATGAATGCGATGCGGCGTTCGAGCGAGAAGAATGCCATACGTCGTCGGTGTCCTCTCCCGCAACTGTGGTTACCGCCGGATGACCTGCCAAGATTCGCTGACCCAGTCGTACGTGATCCACGGGCGCTCGTCGATCACGCCCAACGCCGCGAGCCGCGGGCGGAAGCGCTCCGGACAACGTTCTCGTAACGAAAATCGCCGCCGCGCCTTCGCATCGGGCAACGGTTTTCCGCCTTCGGCGCGAAAGACATCGTTCGCTTCGGTGACGTACTTCTCGAAGACCATCGACGTTTGCTGCGCTGCATGACGGCGCCAGCAACCCAGTGGCACATCTACGGCGAAGAGTTCTGCGTGACGGAAGAACCGCGTCCACAACTCGAAGTCGCCCGCGAGCTTCAGGCGCGTGTCGACATGCCCGCCAGCGCGCTCCCACAGCGATCGGCGCCAGAACGTCGACTCTTGCTGGATGTAACCGGGACTCCACCAGCCAGCGCCCGCGAGAAACTCACCGTCGAGGAAGCCGCGGCGACTAAACCCTTGAAATCGATTGACCTTGACCATCGCGCCGTTCTCGTCGATCGCGGCGGGCAGCGCCGACGAAATCCATTCGACCTGCGGGTGCGCCGCGAAGATCTCTCCGACCGTGCGCAACGTGCCGGGCAACCAGATGTCGTCGGCATTGATCCACGCCATGATCTCGCCGGTCGTCTGTGCGAAACCCTTGTTGATCGCGTCGTACATCCCCTCGTCGCGCTCACTGATGATGGCGTGAAAGTAGTCGCGATGTGACGCGATTGCGCTCAACGTTCCATCGGTCGACGCGCCATCGACAAGCACATGCTCAAGTTGCGGATAGCGCTGCCCGCGGACCGACTCAATGGTGTGGGCTACATACCGCGCTGCGTTACGGCATGGAGTGACGACGGAGATACCGGGAAGGGTGGTGGCCATGCGCACATCACAGCCAGCGATCAACGTTGAGTTCCGGCCGGTTCAGCGGCACGAAGAACAGATCGAACTGCCACAGGCACGCGTCACGGAATCGCCACAACGGTTCACTCATGTCGCACACACCGAATCCGCGCTCGCGCATCCACGCCACCATTTCGTGGAAGAGAAGACATCCTTCGGCAACACGGAACGTATAGCACTCCATGACGACGAGACTCGCTTGCGGCAACACCTGCGTAGCACCTTCAAGGATCGGAATCTCGTAACCGTGCACATCGAGCTTGAGGAGGTACGGGCCTGGCGCAGCGCGGCTCGTCACCTCGTAGTCGATGGTGGTCACGGGAACCCGGGTCTTCGCTGCGTCGGTTTTCTGATCGCTCGCGAGACCACCGAACGCGTCGCTGTCGTCAAACCAAATCTCGCCGCGGGCTCGGCCAGCCGCAGCGAGCACGAATTCCGCGTTTCCGCGAGCTTTGCAGTAGCGCTCGAGTGCAGCGCGGTGCGTCTGCTGTGCTTCAACTAACAAGTAACGGGCATTTGGGAACCGCCGTTCGCACACTTCCGACCACATGCCATTCGATGCACCGATGTCGATGACCGTCGCGACCTCAAGCCCACGGTTGCCAATGCGCTCGAGCGCTCGGGCGGTTGACATGGCGCGGAATGTTGCCGTTTCGGGGACCTCGGCCGGCGTCGATAGGGACGTGACCTCGTTGACGGGCGTTGGCCATCGTCGCGCCAGTCGACGCTTCGCCCGCTGCCACGGTGACACCGCAATCACATCGCGCAGAAAGGTGAGTTCATTCGACAGGCGCTGGCACTCGAGTTCACGCACTTGGACGTCCGAAGCTTTTGCGGCGAGTTCAGCGCGAGCGCGCGCGAGCTCGATGTCGACGGTAGCGGCGCGGGCCGCCTCGCTCCGAGCCTCTTCAACCGCCGCGCTCCCTTCCGCTGCGCGCGTGACGAGTTCTCCTTCCGCTCTGGCCAGCGCGCTCGACAGTTCGCACGACTTGCTCTCCACCGCAGCGAGCCGGGTAGCGACCGCATCCAGTGCTTGGGCAGCAGCATCGATGCGCCCGGTCGTTTGCTGCAGCGTCGCTCCCCACTCTTCGACGCGCGCGATACACGCCTCCGCAGCGAGCATTCCTCCTACTGCCTCAAGGTGTGAAGTCGCCGAGGATGTCGTCGAAGAGGCCATTGGTTGCATTCGTTCTCTCTCGCCGCTTTTCTGAAGGATCAACGACTCGTACAAAGTAAGGTACTCGCTCGCCTGCCGCCCCAGATCGTAACGGCGCTCGGCGATTCCTCGAACTCCAGACCGAATGGCGCGAATCTGTGTGAGATTCGCTCGGGCCCACGCGATGCGACTCGCGAGCGCGACAACATCGCCGCGTGGAACTACAAGTTCGCATGCCTGTTCCTCAAGCGCCTCGCGGATTCCGCCCGTGTCGAAGGCGAGCACCGGCGTTCCGCAGGCGAGTGATTCGAGCACGACGTTGGGCAAATTGTCCTCAAGCGACGGCACGATCGAGAGGTCGGAAGCGGCAAGCGCGTCGGCGACCAGTCGCTCGTCGCGCAAGAGTCCGAGGTTCGTGTGCGGCAACGGCAGTACCCGTTCTACGTGTGCGCCAATCAGCAGCACATGCACTTTTTCATCGCGTGCCGCGGCGGCGAACTCTGCATTCGCGGCGCAGCGCTCAAGCGCGGCAACGAGTTCATTGAAGCCCTTGCGGCGCTCACCGAGATTAATCGCGGCGCAACAAAGAACGAAGCAGTCATCGCGAATGCCGAGCGCCGCACGAGCACTCTCGCGCCGGTCGGGCGTGTACGCCTCAACGTCGACGCCGTATGCGATGGTGCGGCGAGCCCGGCCGCGTAAGATCGCAGACTCCGCCGCACGCGTTGCTATCCATGCCGACGGCGCGACGATCGTCAACGAGGACGCCGCCACGTCGTCACGTTTGTCGTCGAACACCGCTTCAACGAGTCGATGCGGATCACGCATGAGCTGCGGGCATTCGTGGCAGCGAGTGCGCCAACGTTCACAGCCTGCCGTGAAGTGGCATCCGCCGGTGTAGGCGGACTCGTCGTGCAAGGTCCACACCAGCGGTCGGCCACTTGCCGCGAGCTCGCGGAGTTGGGCCGACGCGACGAGACCGTCCGCGAGGTGAACGTTGATGATGTCACTCTCGGCGACCCACGGATGTGCCGCGACAGCGGTGCCAGGACGAGCAGTCGAGAACCACGTATCGGAGAGGTCGCTGCGCACCGCACCAATCGACGTGCGTTCAATGCGATCCCATCCCCGCTCGAGCAGCGGATGCGGCCGCAACTCCGCGACGCGCGGGTCGTCTGTTTCGCGGCTGAGCACGACAATCTTGCTCTCGACACCGAGCGCGAGAAGCCCGCGGTGCAACCGCTGCATGCACGTCGCCGCGCCGCCGAAGCGTTCCCACGCGCTCAGGTGAAGGACGCGCATGCTTCGATTGGAGCGGCGCGAAGCCGTCCGCCCCAGAGTTCATCGACGTTGCAGTTGAGACGCGTGGGACGGTCAGGCATCCGGTGAGGCAGTCGGCGATAGAGCCGCGCCAGCGCCTTGATCGAGAGTGTTAGGCCAATCTCGATTGGTCGCTCCCAGCGGCGCGGCGTGACGTCATAGCGCTGCCGCACTTCATTAATCTCCGCGCGCCCGATCGTGGCGAGTTGGAGGTAGCTCTTCGACGTCGCATGCCAGCGGAACGCGCCGAGAATCTGTCGAACGTATCGACATCGGCCCTCACGGAAGAATCGCGCGAACAGGTCGTAGTCCATGGCGAATCGCATCGCGGGATCGACTCCGCCGCAGCGGTCCATCAAGGAGCGGCGCCAAAAGCACGTCTCTTGGGCGGTCCAAGGCCAGCGGTTGAGGAGATACGCCGAGTGCATGGGAAGAAAGCGGTACTCCGCAATGCGACCATCGGCGTCGATGACCACCCGTCCCCCGTGCATGAGCTCGAGTTTCGGCTCCCGCGTGAAGACCGATCGGACGGTCGACAGCGTCCAGGGCATGTGCAGGTCGTCTGAATTTAGCCACGCGAGAATGTCGCCTCGCGCCATGGAGAATCCCCGCGCGATCGCTTCCGCTTGGCCACCGTCCGGCTCCATGACACACGCGGCGAGTTGTGGCCGGTAGCGCTCAAGCACCTCGCGCGTACCGTCGGTCGAGCCGCCGTCCATCACAATCACTTCGAGATTCGGATCGCCTTGCAGCAACAGGCTCCGCAACGTCGCTTCAACCCACGCGCCTTGATTGAACGACGGAACGACGACTGAGATGAGCGGAGGCGTCATGCCTGCCTCGATCGCACCGCCGGTCCGTTACCGCTAGACCTTCGCGTCTTCCCGCGAAGCTCCGTTGGCTCACCCACGCGTCGGATCCCTCCCCCTGGAACAGCGGCGGCACTCGCCAGCGGTACTGCCAGTGTGTTCGTAGCCAGTGTGCTTGTAGCCAGTGCTCTCGTAGAAAGAGTCCCGGCCGCAGCGCTCGCAATCTCTGGCAACGGCCGAAGCTGGCGCGGCTGGATCGCCTGCTTCTGCTTCTCGCGCTTGAGTCGGAGATTGAAGCCCGCGAGGCCAAAGGGACGCATGAGCACGCGGCGAAAAAGGTAAGCGCACAGCGGTGGCAGCATCGTCTTCGAGTGCCGAAGTCCGATGATTAACGTCTCCCAGTCTGCCTGATCACGAAGCGAATTCGAAACTCCACCGAGTTGGAAGTTGGTCACGATTTCGTCGACAAAAGCGAACTGAACTCGTGAGGCGCGGCACCGCTCAAGGAAGTCAAAATCGAGCGTCGTGTGGAAGGCGGCGTCGAACCCGCCCACGCGCTCGTACACCTCGCGTCGAACAAACGTGGCACAGTGCACGGTTCGGCACTGCAAGCCGACGCGGTTGATCCACGTCGGTGCACAGATACCCAGATGCGATCCGTCCGCTCGATAGAACCGAGCCTTGGCATGGACAATTTCGCGCTGAGGATCTGCTTCAAACGCGCTGAGGACGACCCGGGCTGCTTGGAGCTCTAAGGCGTCGTCGGCGTTCAGAAGAAAAACGACATCCGAGGAGAGCGTCGCGATCCCTTCGTTCCAGGCTCCAGCAATGCCGCCCGCGCTCGTCTGCCGAAGGATCCGGAACTCGATTGGAAGCCCAAGCTGCCGTGCCCGCTCAACGCGGATCTCGACCTCAGCCAATGTGCCGTCGGTCGAACCACCGTCCACGATGACGTACTCAGCCGGCAGCTCGGACTGCGCCAAAACGGAGTCGACCGCGCGCCCGACCTGCTCGGCTGCGTTGAGGGTTGCGGTGATGACTCCGTAGGTCGGGCGCATGTGTTCGAAAAACAGTATATCGGGGGCATCTTCCCCTGCCGCGACGACGAACCCCCGCGCGGTGTTAGCATCGCGACGTGTCACTGCCGCTCGCACCGCCGTTCGCGCGACTTGTGCGCAGATTACTCGCGGCGATTGTCCCCGCCGGGGCTCGCGCTCGCCGCCTTCGACGCGAGTTTACGCGCTGGAGTGTGCACGACGAATCGGGCCTTCGCCTCTATCGCTCGCTCGTTCCTCCCGGCGGGCTCGTTTTTGATGTCGGCGCTAACGTCGGTCGCCGAGTTCGCGTATTCCATCGAATTCCGGCGCGCGTCGTAGCGATTGAGCCGCAACCCCGCTGTGTTGCCGTCCTCAACCGACTTTTTGGGGGCCACCCGCAGACCACCATCGAGCCCGTCGCCGTCGGCGCCGCATCCGGTAAGGCGGACCTGCACCTAGCAGACGTCGACACGATCTCAACGATGGATCCTTCGTTCGCCGAGGCGACGCGGCGGAGCGGCAGATTCGCGGGGCACCGCTGGTCCTCGCGAGCAGTCGTGCCGGTCACGACGCTCGACGCGCTCATCGCGCGCCACGGCGAACCTGATTTTGTAAAGATCGACGTTGAGGGATTTGAAGCTGAGGTGCTGAAGGGAGTTTCGCGGCCGCTGCGAGCGGTGAGCGTGGAGTTCGTGCCCGAACTGTGGGAGCGATCGGTTGCATGCATCCGATATCTCGCGGCGCTCGGACCAGTGGAAACGAACCTCGCGTTGGGCGAGTCGATGCACTTTGAATCTGAGCGATGGATGGGTGTCGAGGACTTAGCTCAGAGGCTCGAAGCGCTTGCTCAGCGCGTAGACCTCTTTGGCGATGTCTACATCCGCGCCGCGGGCGCGTCGTCGCTATGAGCCCGATCTTCTCGACCGAACCTCGCCCTGCGTCCGTGCGTCTGGCGTCCAACGTCACCGCGAACTTGGTCGCGACCGCAGTCTCGGTCGGCAGCGCCGTCGCCGCAGTCCCGATCCTCGTGCGCCACCTTGGACTCGACGACTATGGACTCGTTGGATTCCACGCGACGCTCGCGGCAGTCCTCTCCGCGTTCGATCTTGGTCTCACGCCGTCAGTCAATCGCGAGTGCGCACGACGATCGGCGCAACACGCTAGCTTGGGGAATTTTCTCGCGACAACTGCGGCGATTTCCTGGTTGATCGCGCTCGCGCTCGGACTTGGCGTCGCAGCACTCAGTCCGTGGATGGCGCAAACGTGGTTGGGGCAAGACACGCAGCCCGGCATCATCGTCCTGATGGGTCTCGCGATTGCTGCCCAGTGGCCCGCGTCGTGCTATCGGGCCGGGCTCAATGGACTCCAGCATCAGGTGCTTGCGAGCACCATCGGTGCGTCGAGCGCGCTCGCGCGCAGTCTTGGTATCGCGCTCTTGCTCCTCGCCACAGGTGGAACAGTTGTCGAGTATTTCGTCGTCCAAATCTGCATCGGACTGTTCGAAACGTTCGTGACTCGCTCCGCGCTGCGGGCGAAACTATCACCGGAGGATCGCCGTGGTGTTCCGCAACGCGCTGCCCTCACCGGCACGATGGGATTCACCGCTGGAATGGCTCTCGCTGGCGCACTCGGTCTCGTCTTGACACAGACCGATCGCATTGTTGTTAGTCGCGTAGTGCCGCTCGCGAGCTTCGCGCTTTACGCCATCGCTGGAGCGCTTGCCGCAGGAGTTTTCCGCGCCGCACAAGCGGTGCTGGGAGCTGCGGTGCCGCGATTCAGCGAGCTCGCCGCAACGCACGACAATCAGACACTCGCGAAGAACTTCCGCACCGTCGCGCAGACGGTCGCTTGTGTCGTCCTTCCTATCGGCTTCACGATCGCATTCCTACCCGTCGCGGCGCTCCGGGGTTGGGGGCAGCCAATCGACGTCGTCGAAGGCGCGGCACCGCTCACCGCGGCGCTCGTTGCTGGAGCTTCTATCCACTGCCTCGTTCACGCGCCGTACGCACTCTTGCTCGCATTTGGCGCTGCGCGATTTGCGGTGCTCTTCAACGCGATCGCGATCGTCATTCTGGTGCCGACCGTCTATCTTGCGGCACAGTTGTACGGCGCGGAAGGAGCTGCCTTCGGATGGCTGCTACTTGACGCACTCATGTTCGCTGGACCCGTCATCGTGCTCGTCGCCCACTACCTGCCAGGACACGCTGCCCGCTGGCTCGCCGCCGACGTATTCGTTCCGGTCGTTGTTGCGGCGTCAGTCCCACTCACGATGAACATACTCGCTGGCCCTCCGACGTCGCGATCCAGTGCGCTCGCTCAGCTCGGTGCGGCGTGGCTCTTCGCATTCGTTCTGACGGCGATGACGACGCGCGTCGGACGCCGCCGACTGTCGTTCTTGCTCGATCGCGTGAAGCGAGTGCAGTCGAGGTTGAGTGGCTCATGACGAACACCGGGACGCGGCTCGCGAAACTCCTTGATCGCGTGCGCGGACGCGCAGCAGCGACGTTGTCATTTCCGGGCGATTTTTTGCGGTTTCGGCGGCTCGTCACGAACGACGAACTTGGGCGCCGCCCGCGCTGGCGCGACCTTCACGCATGTCTCACTGATCGAACTTCTCTCACAACGTTTGATCGCCATTACGTCTATCACCCCGCGTGGGCGCTGCGGGTACTGCTTGAGACCCGCCCGGACGAACACGTCGATATCTCCTCAATTCTCGCCTTCGCTGCGATGGCGTCTGCAATTGTGCCGGTGCGCTTCTACGACTTCCGACCGGCACCACTCGTCCTTTCGGGCCTTCGATGTGATCGCGCGGATCTCCGCGCACTTCCGTTCGACGATCGCTCGATCGCCTCGCTGTCGTGCATGCATGTCATCGAGCACATCGGGCTGGGACGTTATGGCGATCCCATCGATCCTGATGGCGACGGCACGGCGCTGCGTGAACTCGAACGCGTACTCGCACCAGGCGGCACGTTGCTCGTCGTGGTTCCCGTCGGCAGCCCGCGTGTTTGCTTCAACGCGCATCGAGTTTATAGTCGCGACGCAATCGTGCGTCGCGTCCCATCGCTTGTGCTCCGATCGTTCGCACTCATCCCGGATGCGCCCGCGCCCGGCAAGTACGATCCGGGCCTGATCGAGGGCGCTGATGCGGACCTCGTCGCGCAGCAGCGCTACGCGTGCGGGTGTTTTCGATTCGAGCGACCGCGCTAATCTCTTAGAGCCGACTCATGTCAAGTATTGCGACAAGCTTTGGGCTCACCACCGGGCGCACGAACGAGTCGACGCGGCACGCTTGGGTGCGACGTGCACTCGCGCTCTTGCCGCGTGGCACGCGCCTGCTTGACGCTGGATGCGGAAAGCAGCCCTATCGCGATGCGTGTCGACACTTGACCTACGTCGCGCAAGATTTCGGCGGCTACGACCCCTCGAAAGAGCGCGAGGCTGGCTCGGGCGGACTGCACCCCGACGCGTTTCGCTACGGCGCTCTCGATTTCGAGTGCGACATCGCTGCGATTCCCGCACCCGATGCGTCATTCGGCGCGATCCTCTGCACGGAGGTCATCGAACACGTTGCCGATCCAATCGCCGCACTGCGCGAGCTGGCGCGATTGCTCGCTCCGGGCGGAACTTTGCTCGTCACAGCGCCGTTCCTTTCACTCACCCACTTTGCGCCGTACCACTTCTGCACCGGTTTTAGCCGCTATTTCTACGAGAAGCACTTGGTGGATTTTGGCCTGTCGCGCGTGAGCTGCGAAACGAATGGCAACTTCTTCCAACTCGTCGCGCAAGAACTCTGGCGATTGCCAAGCACGGCGCGACGATACAGCGGGGCACTCGCTGCGATCGCGACATTGCCCGCTGTCGCGGTCGGTGTGCCGATGTGCGCGATCGCGTCGGCGTTCGACCGCGGATCTGCCGAGCTCGGTTGTTACGGCCTG
>JAWXCC010000031.1:0-3928 GCA_034440475.1 Phycisphaerae bacterium
TCATCTGGTCATCTGGTCATCGCGCCTCGCGCGACGCGTCATTGGATGAGAGGTACTCGATGCCCTGCGCCGTGAGTTTCCGCCCTTGCCGCGTGCGGGCAACGAATCCGACGCGGAGCAGGTAGGGCTCGACGACGTCCTCCAGCGTGTCCGAATCGTCACCCATTGTCGCGGCGATCGCGTCGAGGCCAACTGGCCCGCCTTCATAGATGTCGCGAATGATTCGCATGTACTTGCGGTCAAGATCGTCGAGGCCGAGCTGATCGATCGCCTCAAGCTTGAGCGCGGCGTCAACCGTCTGCGGATCGAGTTTGCCCCCGGCGCGCACCTGCGCGAAGTCGCGCACTCGGCGCAGCAGCCGAAGCGCGACGCGCGGCGTGCCCCGCGCTCGCGCCGCAATCGCGCGAAAGACCGGGTCAGAGGCGTTGCGCATCGCAAGCTTCTTCGCTGCACGATCGATGATCGCAACCAGATCATCGAGTTCGTAGAAGTCGAGGTGATGGGCAATACCGAAACGGCTGCGCAGTGGCTGTGTGAGTAGCCCGGCCCGCGTGGTGGCGCCGATGAGCGTGAAGGGCTTGAGCTTGAGCGACACGATCTTGGCGTGCATTCCTGTGTCCACGGTGAAGTCGACTTTGAAGTCTTCCATCGCCGGATAGATGTACTCCTCGACCGCAGCGGGAAGTCGATGAATCTCGTCGATGAAGAGCACGTCCTTCGCACCGAGCTTGGTCAGCGTGCCGACGAGATCGCTCGCTTTTGTCAGTGCTGGCCCGCTGGTGACGTACGCCCGCGACTTCATCTCGCCCGCAATGATGTGCGCAAGCGTCGTCTTGCCAAGGCCGGGCGGACCATGCAGCAGCACGTGCTCCATCTGCTCGCCACGGCCGCGGACTGCCTCGAGCGCGATGCGGAGTCTTTCGACGAGCTCTCGCTGGCCGACGTAATCGTCGAGTCGTTCCGGTCGCAGCGCGTAATTTGCCTCGTCCTCGTGCCCGGGCTGTTCGGTCGTCGCTACGAGGCGGTCGCGTGCCATCGTCGTATCTTCGCTGGTTGCGGGCTTCAGGCAAGTGCCAGCAGTCCGCCGCTTCTGCCACACTGCCGTTTTGCTCAGGAGTCTCACATGATCAGTCGCCGCGCGTTCGTCGGTACGGTGACAACTGCTGCCGCCTCCGCAGGCGCGTTCGTTCGGAGCGCGACTGGCGCTGCCCATGCGTCGATGATCGGAGAGCTCGCCGCAACACCCGGCGACATTGCCGATATCGCACGCGACGAGGACTTCTGGTTTCGCGTGCAGCAGGCTTTCACGGTCGACCGCAGCTTCACCAACCTGAACAACGGCGGCGTGAGCCCTTCGCCACTCATCGTGCAGGAGGCCATGCGCCGGCACCAGGAATACTGCAACACATCGCCTCCGCCGCACGCGCTCTGGGGAGAACTTGAGCCGCAGCGCGAGGTCGTCCGCGAGCGCATCGCGCGACAATGGGGGGTGAACGCCGAGGAGATCGCACTCACGCGCAATGCGTCGGAGAGTCTCCAAATCTGTCAGCTAGGACTGGATCTTGAGCCCGGCGACGAAGTGCTCACCAGCACCGTCGACTATCCGCGCATGATCACGACGTTCAAGCAGCGCGAGCGCCGCGACGGCATCGTATTGAAGCAGTTCAAGATTCCGATTCCCTGCGAGGACTCGGCGAAGATCGTTCAGCTCTTCGAAGAGAACATCACGCCAAAGACGCGGCTGGTTCTCATGAGTCACGTTGTCAATATCACCGGTCAGATTCTCCCTGTGCGCGATGTGGTAGCAATGGCGCGAACGAAGAACGGTGGAATCCCTGTGATCGTTGACGGCGCTCATGCATTCGCTCATCTTGATTTCAAGATCTCCGATCTTCAGTGCGATTACTACGGTGTTAGTTTGCATAAGTGGCTGACGGCGCCGCACGGCACGGGACTGCTTTATGTACGGCGGGACAAGGTGAAGTCGCTGTGGCCGATGATGGCAGCCGAGTCGAAGCTCGATGACGACATCCGCAAGTTTGAGGAGATAGGCACGCACCCAGCGGCTCCCTGCCTCGCCATCGCTGAGGCGCTGACACTCCATCAAGGAATAGGCGGTGCTCGCAAGGAAGCTCGCTTGCGTTATCTCCGCGACTACTGGGCCAAACGGTTCATCGGCCGTGATGGGGTCCGCTTCCACACCAGCATGAATCCCGCGTATTCGTGCGGTATTGCCACCATGCAGCTCAGTGGCGTTGACACGCGGAAGCTGTACGGATGGCTCGTGCACCCGAAGGCGAAGCGCCACATCCTGACATCACCGATCAAGCACGAAGAGTTCGAGGGAATCCGCGTCACGCCCAACGTCTACACGACGCTCGATGAACTTGAGCGATTCTGCGACGCCATCGAGTACGTGTTGAAGAACGGCGTGCCAGCGTCAATGGACGAGGCGTAAGGTGACTCTCGGTCGCGTTGACGCGTACTTCCGCACCGAACGCTCCAAGTCCGGGTCCTCACGCGGCAGAGTCCGCGGTCGAGGCTGGGGCAGGAACTACAACCGAAAGGCATCGCATGGCAACGGTCCTCCGCGTCCTTCTAGCAGTCGTGGTGGGACTTGTGGTCGGCAGCGTCGTCAACATGGCTTTGATCATGGTGAGTGGCAAGGTCATCGCGCCACCGCCGGGTGCTGATGTGACAACGGTTGAGGGGCTCAAGGCCTCGTTGCATCTCTTTGAGCCACGGCATTTCATCTTCCCGTTCTTGGCCCACGCGCTCGGCACCGTGGTTGGCGCCTGCGTCGCGGCTCTGCTCGCTCCCCGAAAGTCAGCCGTTGCCGCGTACATCGTCGGCGGCCTCTTCCTACTCGGGGGCATCGCCAATGTCGTGATGCTTCCTGCGCCGGCTTGGTTTAGCACGACGGATCTATTGTTTGCGTATATACCCGCAGCATGGTTGGGACTCTTTCTGAAAGAGCGCATTCAACGTCGGCCCAGCAGCGGTACCTAACGATTCAGCTCGTTCGGTTGGTCGCTGACGGGTGACGATGGGTAGCGCACGCAACTCTCACGGCGGGGAAATTCACTGCAGCTCGTGAGGCGACGAACGATGAGCTGCCGTCGAGCGGGAGTGGCAACTGTGGTTTCCTAACGAACGGTTTGATGAACGGCCGCGCGAGTCAAGTCTCGCGCGGCCGGATTGCTTCATCGCGTACTTGGCAACGTCAGCTCATGTCGCGCGTCGATCTCGTCGCCGTCGCGACGGCCAGAGGCCGCCGATCAGCAGCGCCGCAAACGCTGGCGGCGTCGGGATGGACGAGAAGTAGATGTTGTCGATTGCAACTGACGCCGTCGGGTCCTGCCAAGGAACGATCTCGATCCGGTCGAACGCCTGCGTCGAGATGAGCCCATCAAAGAAAGGACCGCCCGAACCACCGAAGCCAGGGCTCGCGTAGATCATGGTGGCGCCATCGAAGAGGAATACTTGGTGTTTACCACGATGGTGGTACGAAAATGAGTACGTCGGCGCGAGGAAGTCAATGCCGGTCTGATGGACGCCATTCAATCCCCAGCAATCGAGGGTGAAGGTCGAGCACGCTGGCCCGAGGATGACGTCTGGATCATCTGAATTGAAGATCACTCCGCTCGATGCGTACTCGTTTGTCAGATGGGTGTTGACCGGGAAATCGGTGAAGTCGATCGTTGTGTACGCCCCAGCCGCGCTGGCCCACGAGTCGAACGAATTCAAGCCGGAGAAGAGGGTGATATCCGCGCGGACTGACGCAGGCATGAGCAGCGGGAGACTCGCGCCGACGATGCCCGCGAGTGCTCGAGAGAAGGGTGAGAATTGCCGTGCCATGTCACTCGCCTCCCTTCGCATCGAGCACTGCGGCAAGTGCTGAACCCACCGTCGCCAGTTGCTCCAGCGA
>JAWXCC010000032.1:0-45033 GCA_034440475.1 Phycisphaerae bacterium
CGTGACCGCGGGCACCAACACGGTGCCGCCAGCGGCGGCGCGGGCGAGCGCGAAGTTCGTCCACTGCACGACGGCCAACAACTCGGCTGGTTTTTCCGGGGCAGGTATCTATTGGTGCAACCTCACGCGGACTTCAAGCATGATTCTCGACAGTTCCATCATTGCGCTGAACGGACCAGCACCCTCAGATCAGACCAGCCAGTTCACTGGCGACGTCGACATCGTGACAATCAGCCACTGCGCATTCCCGATCAGCTTCGCCTCGTCGCACACGTACGACCCTGAGATCTTCGACGTCCAAGATCCGTACTTCGACAATGCGAATGACTCGGCGATTCTGAATCGAACCTATCGCGTGCATCCATGCTCTCCGATCAGAGATCGAGGTGAACCGGTCGCAGCAAACCTGCCGGTGGACATCGAGGACGTCGACCACGATGGCGACATGCTGGAGTTGCTTCCCGATCGAGAGTTCGGCGACCGCGTCCTCGATAGCGATGCGGTGACTGGCGCGCGGACCGACATCGGTGCGATCGAGCACGCCGATGAACCGATCTGCGTCGGCGATGCGAATCTCGATGGCGTCGTGGATGCCACAGACCTCGGCATACTTCTTGGGTCGTGGAACTTCCCGACGCCACCGCCACCGGCGGCGTGGGCGGGTTGCGACATCGCCCAGGCCACGACACCAACGCCGTGTCTCTGTCTCGATAGAAATCGCGATGGCTTCATCAATTCGATCGAGTTGGGCGAATTGTTTGGCGCTTGGGGCAACTTCTGTGATCCTTGGCCGCCTCAGCCGCCAAACAACATGATGCAGACCGGTGGCGAAGATTCCGAAGAAGCGACGGAGGCGGCGATGACGCCGACTGACCTCGCATGGCTCTTTGAATTCAGTTCGACCGATGAACTAGCAGAGTGGCTCGGAACGCTCTCGCCGGAAGCTCGACTCGAAGTGCTGAGCATGTTGGGGGGGTCATGAGACATCCTCAAAGCAACCTGGCGCGAGAAGTGCTGGGCGGTATCGTGGCCGTTAGTCTCGGCTTCGCGGCTGACGCGATCGCGCAGTGTTCCTACGACATCACCCTCATCTCTCAGCCCGCAGGGTGGTCGACAATGTCGATCACGGACATGAACAGTTCTGAAGTCGTCGTCGGCGACTTTAAGTCCACGGCATTTAGTCCCGTTCGAGCGTTTCGATGGGGCGCTGTCAACGGATTTGTCATGTTGGCGGCGCCGCCCGGCATCTACGACTGGCGAGCAGAGCGCATCAACGACTCGGGTATGGTTGCTGGCCACGGCAAGCTCAGCGGCATAGGAAATACATACGAACAGATTATTGTTTGGTCGCCTGCCGGCGCGCCAACGTTAGTTCCACCGCCGACGCCGATTCACGGATACGAGATCACAGCGATGACGAATACCGGCGTTGTGGGTGGATACACAAACACCGGTGTTCCCGAACTTCTGCCGTTCCAGTGGAAAGACGGCCGCTTTCTGCCGCAGCCGCCCGGCATCGCAGGCCTTCATGTGACGGTCAACGATCTCACCAGCGACGGACGGTTCGGTGGAAGCTGGGTCGACGCGAAATGGACGGTTGGCGGCGCCTACCTTGCCGATCCGCGCGGCCTCACGTTTGTCGAGGCACCCACTGGCTTTAGCCAGCCCCAATTCCAACAACTGAATCGCGTTGGACACGCGGTGCTCGTAGCGAAAACACCGGCGCAGACGTACCACACGTTTCTTTGGGTCGACGGCGTGATGACCGATCTCGGTGTCTGGCCGGGGATGACGACGTGCTACGTGAGTGATATGAACGATCTCGATCAAGTCATAGGTGCCTGTGGTTCTCAGGGCACGAGCGGTGGCTCGATGCAGTTCCTTTGGCAAGAAGGATCAATGTTCGACTTGGCGACACTGACCTCGGTCCCCGCTGGTATCAGCATCGCCGGTGCCATTCGCGTGCTAGACAATGGGCGCATACTTGTGCAAGCCAAAGCCTTCGGCAACGTAGGCATCATCGGCATCATGACGCCGAACACAGAGCCGGAAGACGTCACCGTCGACTGCAAAGTCGACCTGCACGACTTGCAATACGTATTGAACCAATGGGGACCGGTTACCGAGTACTCAGTTCGTCGCGCCGACGTTGATGGCGACGGCGTGGTCGGGCCAAGTGATCTTGGGGCTGTTCTTGGAGCTTGGACGGCGCGGTAGAGCCAGAGGCTGCTGGGCAGAATTACGCGGTTCTTGCCCTTCCGATCGAATTGATCTTGCGGGTGAACCGGCATGCGTCACAATAGGGGCACGCGTTAGCGTTGGCGGTTCTCGCCGCGCTGCCCGTTTCCTACCCTGCGCTGCCGCAGGGCGCTCGTCTGAAGGTTCGGTTTGCCTCTTCACGGTTGGGGTTCACGGTTGGGGCTTTCGTGCGGCGCTTGCCGTCGATAGGAGCTGTTATGCAATGTGATCTCGTGGGTGGAAAATTCGTCGCAAGCGATCGCGCCTGTGCCCGCCTCGGCTTCACCATCGTCGAACTGCTCGTGGTCATCTCGATCATCGCGCTCCTGATCGCGATCTTGCTACCCGCAATCGGGAAGGCACGGGATGCCGCGCTCGTCACCCAGAGCTTGGGCAACCTCCGCAACATGTCAGCCGCCAACTCTGCCTACGGTGCCGATTGGAACGACCGCCAGTTCACCGCATGCCCGGACGACGCGGGCCTCGTGAACGGAAACTGCGTGACCTACACGACGTCGATCGCATGCCCGCCGCAGCAGCTGCTCGGTTGGGCTGCCAACGGTTCGATCTGGGGGTATTTCATCGGCACGGGAAAGTGCTCTAACTTCCCTGGTAGCTGTGCCGAGAATTGGGCGGTCTACAAGCCGATTACGTTTACTGGTGTCGACGCCCGGTTCGGCTCGTTCCGCCTGCCTAACGTGAAGGCATTCACCGGGTACGTCAACAACAAATATTACGACCCGGTCTTCTGGGCTCCGAAGGACAAGATTAGTCTCGCTGGCGCCGAGAAGTACTTTATGTTTGCCGACCAATTCACGTGGGACGGCTCCGCCAGCGCGTTCAGCACATATTGCTTTAGTCCCGCTGCAATGTGGGGCACCGAAGTCTTCTCGGAGAAGGGCTTCAAAGATCCCAACACGCTCCCCGGCGGCTATCGCAGTCCGGCTGTGGGACAGTCGCGCTATCCCGATCTCAAGACGCGCATGCTCGAACATTCATGGCTCCAGAACGCCGAGTCAGCGGTCAATCCAAACTTCTCGCTGCAAGGCCCCAACGGTGACACGGGCTCGTCCGAGCCGTGGTACTTCAATCACGGCTATAACTCCGCGCCAGCGACGCTCTTTTTCGACGGACACGTGGGCATCATGAGTGTCGCTGACGCTATGGAAAGCGACAGTCGCGCGAAGTCATCGAACGCCGACACACCGGGGCTCGCCGAGAAGGGCTTGTGGCACCGTCAGCCCTTCGGAGCCGACGGCTACTACGGGCCGCAGAGCTACGACTTTCTTGTCGATAGTTCCTATCACGTTCTCACGACGAACGGCATCCTCGGGCGCGACTCGATCGGCGCGAAGTAGACGAGTGAGTTGATGTTTGAGGTGGGTGCAGCGGCTGCGCTGATGTAACCTTCGGACATGAATGGTGGCACACGAGCAGGCCAGGTCGTCATTGCTGGTGGCAGCGGTTTCTTAGGTATCTCGCTCGCGTCACATCTGGCGCGATCCGGCACGCCGGTCGTCCTGCTCTCGCGGTCTGCGCCCCGCGTCCACGGACCGTGGCGTCACGTTCCTTGGGATGCCCGTACCCTCGATGACACGTGGAGTCGAGAACTGGACGGCACCGCGGGTCTCGTGAATCTCGTCGGGCGGACCGTCGACTGCGTCAAGACGCCATCCCACTGCGACGAGATCTTGCGATCGCGCGTCGAAGCCACTCTTACTTTGGGGCAGGCCGTTCCGGGCCGTTGGATCACCGCCACCCGTCTGGGTGCAGATGAGCACTGGTCACATCTACGGTGATCCACCGCGCGTGACTTGCACGGAGGAGTCGCCGTTCGGCATCGGGTTGGCACCATTCGTCGGCCAAGCGTGGGAAGCGGCGCTCCGCGCGAGTGCGTTGCCCACACAACGAACGGTCATCCTGCGGACGAGCTTTGTGATCGGACGAAATCTCGGTGCGGGTGGAGGGGCGCTGAGCCGTCTCAAAGTGCTCGTCAAGTTTGGTCTTGGTGGCACGGTTGGGTCGGGTACGCAGGGCATGAGCTGGATTCACGAGCTCGACATGAACCGCTTGTTCGAGCGCGGCCTCACCGATGGAGACATGAAGGGCGCGTATATCGCGACGGCTCCGAACCCAGTGCCGCAGCGAGAATTTATGCAAGCGCTGCGCCGGGCGATGGACGTTCCGATTGGCCTGCCAGCGTTTTCGTGGATGGTCCGGCTCGGCGCTCCGCTGTTGATGCGCACTGATCCAGAACTCGCGCTCTATGGACGGTTCCTCGTCTCGGAACGGCTGCGCGCCGAGCAATTCGAGTTTCGATTTCCCAAACTGTCTGACGCGCTCGCCGACCTCCTTCAGCCGGGCGGAGCGCCGTCGCTCCCGAGTGGGACCGCGTAATCGCTGCTTGCGCCGCGGACCTGCAACGGCCGATACGCTCAGCACATGTCAGCGGTTGTCACAGCCTCAGGCGGCGCGCCAGAAGTCGTCGTAGAGAATCTTCATAAGGCCTTCGATGGCAAGGCGGTGCTGAGTGGTATCAACCTCACGATTCGCCGCGGTGAGATGGTGGCCATCGTCGGCGGTTCGGGCTGCGGCAAAACGGTACTCCTGAAGCACATCACCGGGCACTTCGCGCCGGACAGCGGGCGCGTGCTCGTCGCAGATCACCATTGCGAACCGGGCGACGCCGGCAAGGCCCCGCTGCAAGATCTCGAGGAGCTTGACGAGACCGGGCTCGATCACATTCGCGAGCACTGGGCGGTCGTGTTTCAACGGAACGCACTTTTGACCGGAACGGTGCTTCACAATCTCGCGGTCATTCCGCGAGAAACCAAAGGCGTGAGCGACGAGGAGTTCATACCGCAAGCGCGGAGGGCACTGATAGATGTTGGACTTGACCCGGATCTTGTTCTCCACCGAAATCGCGAGCAAATGTCGGGCGGGATGGCAAAGCGCGTGGCGATCGCTCGGGCTCTCGTGGTCGATCCGGTACTCGTTCTCTACGACGAGCCAACATCCGGCCTCGACCCGGAGATGTGCGTGCAGATCCAAGATCTCTTGCGGCGGACACACGAAACTCAGCCAGCCCTAGCGGCCACACGGCGCGGCGTTGTTCGCACGAGCATTGTGGTCACGCACGACACCGAGTTGCTCCGCCGCCTAACGCCGCGCGTAGTCATGTTGCACGGGGGCGGCGTCCTCTTCGATGGTTCGTTTGCAGACTTCGCGGCGAGTTCAGAGCCTCAGGTCCAGCCCTATCTCGGCCAGATGGCGGCGCTACAGCGTAGTCATCAGCAGGAGTAACGCTGGCTTGTGGCGATGACGCCTCTGTGCGAGTGGACGCGCCTCGGTGTGGCACTAGGCGGTTGCGCTCACGCCTGCGGTTCTCCTACTTACACTCGCCATGCTCGTCCGGAACGAGAGCGTTTGGTACGACGAGCACTCGAGCCTCTGACAAGCACGCGTTTATCGCACGAACTTCCGCGCCATCTGCGCCCTTCGCACCTCTGCTTCGAGCACGCGTTCAGCCGGAATACGTTCGTCGTGGATTGCCTTCGCGAGCGTCTCGATCATCGCGTCTTGCAGCGCCAGCGTGTGGCACGCGAGGAGCACGTCGCACCCCGCGACAACCGCATCGATTGCGGCATCGGGCATCGGGAAGTGTTCGGCGATGGCCTTCATTTCCAGGTCGTCGGATACGAGCACGCCGTCGAATTTGAGCTCCTCGCGAAGGAGAGCTAACAAGCGCGGGCTCATCGTGGCGGGACGGTCGGCATCGAGCGCGGTGAAGAGAATGTGCGAGGTCATGATGCTCGCGACGTGCGCTTTCACGCTTGCCTCGAACGGCACGAGTTCGACCCGCCGCAGTCGCGCGAGGTCATGTCCGATACGCGGCAGCGCGAGATGGCTATCGATGTCCGTGTCGCCGTGGCCGGGAAAGTGCTTGCCACAGGCAGCCACGCCACCGGCCTGAAGGCCTTCGATGAATGCGGCTCCGAGGCGAGCCACGACGTATGGATCGGTCGAAAAGCTGCGCTCGCCGATGACGGGATTCGCCGGGTTACTGTCGACGTCGAGCACCGGTGCGAAGTCGATGTCGATGCCGAGCGGGCGCAGTTCCGCAGCGAAGAGTTGTCCGAGCGCGCGGGCTCGCTCTTCGGCACCCTCCGGGTGCACGCCTAGGTCGCGCATCGCCCGGGTGTCGGTAAATCCAGGTCCGCGGAACCGTTGTACCCGGCCACCCTCGTGATCGACGGCGACCGCGATCGGACGGTCGTCTAGGCTCTTGATTGCGTGGCATAGGTGCGAGACTTGCGTCCGATCGACGAAGTTACGGGCGAAGAGGATGGCACCGAATGCACCTTGGCGCAGGATCTCCGCCGTCCTAGGCGGCAGCGTCTCGCCTTCGAACCCGATCATCAGGAAGCCGGCTGCGCTCTTGGTCGCTAACTCCGTTCGCATGGCAACGGTTTGTAGCACAGAGTGATTGGACGCGGCTCGACAGCGCTGTACCCTCGAAGGCGTTGGCGCGCCTTAGCGCGGAAAGGCGATTCCATGTTCAGTGTGCTTCCGGTTGCGATCGTGGCGTTGGCATTGTCGGGTGGCCGAGGTGGTGTCGTGCAGTTTGGGGGCGGCGGGCCGCCAGCGACCGCGCATCACTGCGTGCCATCCGCTGAGCGCGACCTCGTGAACGCCCGCATTGCCGTAAACCGCGAACGCCTGGGCTTGACCGTCGGATCGTTCGTCCCTGCGCCGATGGATTCGGCGAACGCGGGGCAGGGGGGCGTTGCGAGCGGTGATCCGTTCGACGCGATTCTCTATCGCTTCTGGCCGCAGTCGGGAACGTGGTTCCAAGACCTCCTGCCACCCGGATACGTCGATGACAACGCCGCTGCTGGGAGCTTTCACGATTACGCCTGTCATCCGTTCACCTATGACGGACATGCTGGCATCGACTCCGGCATTCACACCTTTGAAGAGCAATCGCTCGGTGTGCCGGTGTACGCCGCGCTCGACGGCGTTGTGATCGACGCACATGACGGTGAACCCGACGATAACGTCTTTCCACAAGGGACCTCTAACATCGTCGTGATTGATCACGGCCTCGGGCGCGACACCTGGTACTTCCACCTCAAGAAGAACAGCGTCGCAGTGCAGGTCGGACAGTACGTCGCGGCTGGCACGCAAGTCGGCTTGGTCGGTTCGAGTGGCTACAGCTACGGACCGCACCTGCACTTCGAGAGCCGTCAACTCAACCAAGCGTTTGACCCGTTCGCTGGCGCGTGTCGTAGCGGGGCAAGTGGATTTGTCAGTCAACCGCCCGAAAGCTTAGTGAACGCGATTGTTGACGCAGCGATCACTGATGTTGATCTCGGCACCGTCCCGGGACCGCCGCAAGCGATTCCGCACACGGGGCAAGTTACGCTCGCGACGCCGAAAATCTACCTGTGGTTGTGGACGATCAACTTACCGATCGGATCGACGTGGCACTTCAAAGTGAAACGCCCGAACGGCACTGTCGCCTACGACACCGGCGCGTATCAGTTCTTCAACACGGATCTCTACCGCGTGAGTTGGTTCTGGTGGAATTTCGATGTCGCCGAGATGCACACGACAACTGGCGAATGGTCGGTCGACGTGCTCTTCAACGAGCAATTGATGACGACGCTTCCCGTCACCGTCAATGCGGTGTTCAATCCGACGTTCAATCGTGCCCCCGCCGCAATCACTGCCGCGTTTGAACCCAGCGCACCGAAGTTCGGCGATGCGATCACCTGCCGGGTATCGGCACCAATCGTGCTCGATGATCTCGACTATGACGTCGTGCGTTACCAATACGTGTGGAAAATTAACGGTTCGATCGTCCGGAGCGCGGTGTCCGCTGGTCGCTCTGACATGTTGCCGAGGAATCTGGCGCAACCCGGACAGACGGTATTGTGCACGGTGACGCCGAGCGACGGCAAGGTGAACGGCGCCCTCGTCGCGAAGTCAGCGACGCTGGCTGCGCTCTGTCCGACCGACATGAACGGCGATGGCAAGACCGACGCAGCGGACCTCGCGATCTTGTTGGGAGCGTGGGGGTTGTGTCAGTAGCGGGGAGATTCCAACTCACTGCGCCCGCAGTCGCTCGTTCAGCCGCTCATACTGTTCGCGCAGCGCCACGTTGTCGAAACCGCGGAGCGCGGGCAAGTCCATCGATGTCACCGCGCGGAGATCGACTTCGCCCTGACGAATAAGTTCTGCGACGCCGACGCTGACGGTCATCGTGCGATACGTGTTCTCGGCCACCCGGAGCCGATCTTCGACGATGCGATTGAGTTCCTTGACCCGGGCGGCCTGCGCCAGCAGGTACGTGCGGTAGTTCGTCGTCGCTTCGCTCGCGAGCTGGCACGCGGCAATATTTTTCTCAAGGACTAGGCGACTCTGCGCGTCGGCAGTCTTGAGCAGCGTCTGTGCTTGTCGTGCGGTGTCTCCGGCGTCTTTGCCGTAGCGGTCGATCGTCGGAATGGCTGAGGTTTCGATCTGCGCGACGAAGTCGTCTTGCACTCGATCCATCACGCGCACCAACAAGACGTACATGCCGTAATAGCGCTTCGCGGTATCAGGCGATTCCTTCATCCGCTCGGTGATGCGACGAAGCTGTTCTGTCACGAGGCGGACGTTGTCGAACGCTTGCGCCATGTCCACGAAGCGATCACCAGACACGGTGGCGAGCAGCGCGTTTGCGCCGTCGTCTCCGAGTTCGAGGCCGAGGCGACGCATCTGTGAGCCAAACGCAGCGCGCAACGCCGCGATCTCGCTGTCGATCTCGGCCTGCCGCGTTCGTGCGACCTTGATCGACTCGTCCCACTCTTCCTTGGTCTTCCCAACCAACTCGTACCACTCGCGCTCTGACTTCAGTTTCGCCGCAGTGTGTTTCTCAAAACCGTCGCGGATTGTGGACTCGAGCGCACTGCGTTCGGCCTCAAGCACCCGGATCTGCTGTCGCACGTTCGTCGCCTCGCCCTCCGCGAGCAGTCCGGCGCACTCGTCGAGCAGCGCGTTGATGCGGGCAGCGTTCTTTTTCTTCGTCTCCTCGAACGGATTCCACGAGCTGTCGGGCAGTGCGTCGGTGCGATCGAAACGCTCAAGCGCGTCGGACAGCGTCGAGGTGAGCGGCGCGAAGAAGCGACGCAGCGCGTGATCGTCTTCCGGTGCGATCGCAGCGGGATCAGCCGCCGGCGCGGGCTTCGGATCATCGACCGCGACGACGGGCGAGACGAGGAGGAGCGACGCGAGGAGCTGGTTGGCGAAGAGTTGGATGGTGGGTATCACGATGAGCTTCTTAGGTCTTTACCGCGAAAGATTCGCAGGTTCGAAGAGTGCGATGTGGGCACCGGTGGGATCGGTGATGCCGGTATAACGACCGGCGCAGGGTCCATCGCCGGGAATGTCCATTGGCTCGCATAGCTGGGTGCCACCGTGACGGACGGCGGCGGCGAGAGCAGCGTGGATGTCGTCGACACAAAGATACGGGCACCAGTGAGCGAGCGACGACGCCTCGTCGGCGCAGGCCTCGAACACGCTGGCAACCGGATGCTCGCCGGCTTTCATTTCGATATAGCTGGTCGCGCCCACGCGGCAGAACTGCGGCGTCCATCCGAAGAGGTGCGCGTAGAACTCGCTCGCTCGCGCGAGGTCGCGGGTCACGAGCTCACACCACACGAAAGCACCCGGACCGATCGGGTTTGTGCCGTCAGGCGCTCCCGGCCGCGCTTGGAAGAGCGAGAACACACCGCCAGTTGGGTCGCTGACGAGGGCGGATCGACCGATCGGAGTGTCGGTTGGCCCGCAGCAAACTTTGCCGCCCAACTCGCTCGCGCGGATGCAGGCCGCGTCGACGTCGTCGACTGAGAGGTAGGGCAACCAATGAGAGGTAGCTGAACTGGGGAACTCACTCCCCATCGGCATGAGCCCCGCGACAGTATGGCCTTCGACTTCGAAGAGGAGGTAGTCGTGGTCGCCGCCCGACGGCACGCCACGCGTCGCCGCTCCCATGATCGATCGGTAGAACGCGCTCCCCAGCTTCACATCTCGCGTCGTGAGTTCGAACCAGCAGAACATGCCGGGCGCAACCGGGACGGTTTTCATCGCCATCACGCACCTCCGAAGGAGTTCGTGTCTGTCGCGCGATGCTACCGCTCCTTCGGGGAAGCGACGAGAGGAATCTGCCCGAATCGCTGCTGACGTTCGAGGACAGGTGCTCACACCTCGCGGTGCTCTTCTTGGTGAATGCTCGTTTCGTCTACGCTAAGACTAGTTCCCTATGGTGTCGAATAAGGAGACAAAATCTGCGGCGTGCCGCTGCGCGGTGCCTGCGCGGCGGTGGTTGCCCGCGTGGACCGCCACGCTTGCGCGCTTAACCGCAGCGTGGCGAATTGGCTGTGGTGTTGCGTTGGTCAGCGTCGTCGGTAGAGGCACCACGGCGAGCGCCCTCGCGGGTGATGCGCTCGATTTCGTTTCGGTCCCTTGTGACACCGCGGGCACCGCTCGCCCGATCGTTGGGGTGCCCGGCACAGTCGCGTACGAACTGGTGCGGATCCCGGGGGCGACGTGGATAAGGTTGCATTTTGGCGATGTTGCGCTCCCGAGCGCGACGGCGCTTCGTGTGACATCGCTCGCAGACGGCGCTCTGCAATGGCTCGACGCAGGCTCGCTGGCGGCGTGGCGGCAATCGTCTGCTTACTTCAACGGCGACGCTGTGTTAGTCGAGTTCGTCGCCAGGCACGGTGCGACCGGGGTCGCGCAGATCGTGATTGAATCGGTCGAGGCGGGAACGCCATCGGGTGGGGTCGCGACGATCTGTGGAGACGTCGACGATCGCGCTCCGGTGAATGACGCACGCATCGCCCGCATGCTGCCTGCTGGCTGCACGGCGTTCCTGATCGACGACCTAACGGGATGCCTGCTCACCGCTGGACATTGCGCTGCTGGCGGCGCAACCAGCGGGCTTGAGGTCGCTGAGTTCAACGTGCCTCCGTCGGACGAGTCGGGAAACATGGTTCACCCGCCGCCGAGTGATCAGTACCTCGTCGACGCCACGAGCGTTCAAAGCTCCCATCTGAGTACGGGATCGGATTGGGCCTACTTCGGACTTCTTTCCAACGAGGCCTCTGGGCTCACCGCGCGGGTGGCGCAGGACGCTTGGTTCGAGATTGACACGGTGCCCCCAGCGGTCGGGAGCGTCCTTCGAATCAATGGATTCGGCGGCGACGACAGTCCGGGCACAGCGAACTTCGCGCCGCAAACGGCGCTTGGACTCTTGGTCAGTATCGCGGGCACGACGATCGAACATGTGGTCGACTCGACCGGCGGCAATTCGGGATCGCCCGTCATCAACGAAGCGAGCGGACGTGTGGTCGGCGTTCATACCAGCGGCGGCTGCTTGGAATCCGGCGGCGCCAACGTCGCGACGGGCTTGTGGCACCCGGAACTCGAAGCTGCGTTTTCGTCGCCGAGTGGCGTGTGTGCGCCTGTGCCGCCGCTGTCGTTTTCCTATCCGGCCGGCAAGCCGCAACTCGTCTCGCCACAGGGCGGCACCGCGATCGCCGTCGCGATTTCAGCGTCGCCGCGCGAGTCGGTGCTGCGAGGCTCGTCGAACCTGTGGGTGCGCACGGCGAGTAGCGAGCTCTTCACGCCAGTTCCACTCGTGGCAGTGACGGGCGACACGTACCTCGCATCACTCCCGCCTGCGCCTTGCGGTAGCGTCGTTGAGTGGTTCGTGACGGCGGCAAGCACTTCGGGTGTCAACGTCGCGGATCCCGTCGTTGCGCCCGAGGCCACGTTCACCGCAATCGCGGGTGTTGGCGAAGACATCACGTTTGGTGACGCGTTCGAGGGAGATCTCGGCTGGACCGTTTCAAACGCGCTGACGCTGACTGCCGGTGCATGGGAGCGGGCGATACCGACGGGTGGAGGTATTCGGCGCGATCCACCAACCGATGCCGATGGTTCTGGACATTGCTTTCTCACCGAGGATGGACTAGGCGATACTGATCTCGACGGGGGATGGACGCAATTGACCTCGCCGGTCCTCTCGCCGCCCTCGGGAAGCGACCCGCATGTGCGCTACGAGCGCTGGTTCAACACCAGCGCGAGCGTTGCCGACACGCTAACAGTCGAGATTTCGAACGACGCCGGAGCGACGTGGGTGATCTGTGACTCGGTGACCGCTGGCAGCGCGCAAGCCGCTGGTGGATGGTTTTCGGCGCTGGTGCGGGTCGCAGATTTCGTCGCACCAAGTCCATCGATGCGCGTGCGCTTCACGGTGTCCGACCTTGGCCAGCCCTCGGTGACCGAAGCGGGGGTGGACGGGTTCGCGCTCCTGAACTCGGCGACGGGGGTAGTCTGCTCGAACTCGGCAGATGTCAACGGCGACGGTGTGATCGGATCGAAGGACCTTGCGATCGTCCTAGGCGGATGGGGATCCTGTGCGGCATGCAGCGCGGACATCACGGGCGACGGTGCCGTAGATGATGCAGACATCGCGTTTGTGCTCGGCGCGTGGAATGAGTCGTAAGACTTGCCGTTGGCGTACGCTGCAACGATGCTGAACGCACTCGTCACCCTAGCGATCTTTTGCGCGCCCCCGACCACGGCCCCGACTACAGCCGCAGCCGCAACCGCCGCAGCGTCGCCAGCCGCTCTCAAACTCTTCGATGGCACATCGCTCGCAGGCTGGAAGCCATTCGTCAAGGACGGCGACGCCTCGAAGACGTGGACCGTGAAGGATGGCGTCATGATTTGTGCGGGCAACCCAATCGGCTACATCGCGACGGAGAAGGAGTACACGAACTTCGAGCTCACGCTTGAGTGGCGCTTCGATCCCACGAAGGGCGCTGGTAACTCGGGCGTGCTCTTGCGCGTGCAGCAACCCGATGAAGTGTGGCCGAAGTCGATCGAAGCGCAGCTCGAATCGAAGAGCGCTGGCGACATCTGGAACATCGGAAACTTCCCCTTGAAGACAGACACCGCGCGGGTGCAGGACCGCCGCACCGTGAAACTCCACGACACGAACGAGAAGCCGCTGGGCGAATGGAATCGTTACCGCATCGTGATGAACGGCGGCACGCTTGAGCTGTACGTGAATGACCTGTTGCAGAATACGGGAACCGACGCGCAGGTCGTACCGGGCCGCATCGCGCTGCAATCCGAAGGCGCGCACATTGAGTTTCGCAACATCATGCTGACGCCGCTCGACGGCAGTGCAAAGGGGAAGTGAAAATGCGGATCGACCTTTGGTTAGGCGTTGCCGCCGTAGCGGCGAGTTGTTCGTCGATGTGCGTTGCGGGCGATCCTTCGACGCCTGGATCCTTGCACGCCGGTCGCAAGGACGTCACCGTGACGAGGCCGAACGGGTCCACGTTCATCGCCACGCTTCACTATCCGGCGACCGAGAATGGCGTGAACATGCCGTTCGATCCGAGCGGCGGTCCGTATCCGATTGTGAGCTTCGGGCACGGATTTCTCCAGCCGGTCACGCAGTATCAATCAACGCTGGCGCACCTCGCCACGCACGGATACTTCGCGGTTGCGAGTCAATCGGGCGGCGGCTTCGGTCCCAGTCACGCGGCGTTCGCGGCCGATCTTCGCAGCTGCGTCGATTGGTTAGTTGGGCAGAACGCGGTCGGCGCCGCGTATGCCGGCGCGGTCGCGACCGATCGCATCGCGTTCTCGGGACATTCCATGGGTGGTGGATGCGCGATTCTCGCGGCAAAGGACGATTCGCGCGAACGCGTGGTTGTGACACTGGCCGCAGCGGACACGAATCCCAGTTCCATCGCTGCGGCGTCGAGCGTGAACTCTGCGACGCGACTCATCGTCGGGAGTCAAGACACGATCGTGCCACCCGCGTCGAGCGCGTTACCGATGTACGCGAATCTCCCGGGGCCGCGACAGTTGGCGTCAATCACCGGCGGATTCCACTGTGGTTTCACTGACGCCGATTTTCTGTTTTGCGACTCGGGAGCGATCAGCCGCGCGGAACAACTGACGAAGACGCGGGCGCTGATGACGTTGCAGCTCGACCTTCATCTGAAATTCGACGCCATCGGTGCTCAAAGCGGGTGGAGCGAGGTCTGGGGACCCGCCGCGCCGGCCGTCGTGGGCGTGACGCTCGCGCTCGACGCTGGCGTGATGTTGACGCCAACAGCGCCTACGGCGAGCGGTCCGCTCGGTGGCAGCGCAGCGATCGCACTCACCGCGACCAACCTTGATGCGGTTCTTCGCTCGTTCGAGTTCCTCTCAGATGGCGCGACCTTCGCGCCGTCCACCACGTCGCTCCTCGCGCAGAATGAATCCGCAGCCTCAGACGCCACCGTCGGAATTCCTGCGAACGCAGTCGTTGGCGACCAAGTTGTTCTGTCGGCCCGCAGCCAACTCGACGGTGCTACCCGCGGATACGCGATCGTTACGCTGAATCCGATCCCGCCAGCAGAGCCAGCGGACCTGAACGGTGACGGACACGTTGATGCGGCGGATCTTGCGATCTTGCTCGGAGCGTGGGGGTCGCGCGGACCAAGCGACCTCGACGGCGACGGAACGGTGAACGCGGCCGATCTCGGCGTGCTGCTCGGTGCATGGAGCTAACGTACGATCGCGGCCATGCTCGTCATGCCGACCGGCCAGCCCGCCACATTCCGTATTGCAACGAAGCGTCTGAGCGCCGTTGCCGTCATTCTCGCGATTGCGTCCGCTGCGCCGTCGTATTCCCAGCACGGTGGCGTTCCGCCTGACCGAAAGCCACCGCCGATCGCGCGACAGGATCGGCCTGCGGCTGAAGGTCTTGAGCTCGTTCGTGGCTTCGACGAGACACCGGGCAACGTGGCAATCACTCCCGAGGGCCGCGTGTTCATGAGCATGCACCCGTTCGGGAACCCGAAGGCGCGCGTCATCGAAGTGCTGGCTGAGGGCGGAACCCGACCCTATCCGACGCCGACGTGGTCGAGTGCCGTCGGCGCGAACGGCGTGGGCATCCAATCGATCATCGGAATCAAGAGCGACGCTGAAGGCGTCTTGTGGATGCTCGATGCGGGCAATCTGAACGAACCCGGAGGATCGCCGCCGAAGCTAGTGGCGTGGGACACGAAGGTCGATCGACTCGTGCGCGTGATTCACCTTCCGCCGCCAGCGAGCCGCGCGTCTAGTTTTCTCCAAGACTTCGTCATCGATGCAGCGCACGACGCGATCTACATTGCCGACAGCGGGATTGGCGCTGGCTTCGAGAAAACGACTCCTGCGATCGTTGTCGTCTATCTCAAGACCGGCGTGAGTCGGCGCATTCTCGAAAACGCCGAGTGCGTTCGCGGCGATCTCTCGGGGACGATGACAATCGACGGCAAGCAACTACAGGTCGCCGGCGCCGATGGAAAGCTGATGGCACCCGTGGTTGGCATCAATCCAATCGCGCTCGATGGGAAGGGCGAGTGGGTGTACTTCGGCGCAATGCACGGCACGACGATGTGGAAGGTCCGCGCGGCCGACCTCGCGAATCCTGGATTGAACAACGAGGCGTTCGTAGAGCGAATCGAGAAGGCCGGACCAAAGCCGCCGTCCGACGGTATCGCGGTCGACACAGCCGACAACATTTATGTCACTGATGTGATGAAGCACGCCATCGGTGTACTCGAAGCGAATGGAACCTATCGCGTGTTGATCCAAGATCCCCGCTTGCAATGGCCCGACGGCATCACGGCTGGACCGGACGGACACTTCTATGTCGTCGCGAATCAACTCAACCGCCATGCGGCGCTCAACGGCGGGGTCGACGAAATGAAGGCACCATTCGTCTTACTGCGTTTCAAGCCGCTCGCGCCAGCGATCGTTGGCCGGTAGGCAACTGCACCTCACAGTTCGGAGTGCCTGCTTTGCAAGCTTCGCAGTTGCGTCGGTTCCTGCGGCATGCTCCAATATCTCGGGGTCGCGAGCCCGGCGCGGGTACCGGGACGAGGCAGGAGCCAACGTGGTCCATTCCTTTTGTGCGGTGCTCGTCGCGTGGACGACTGCGGTGTGCGTTGCGTATTGCGTCGTGCAGCCTGCCAGCGCCCAAGACGCGGATGAAACCGACGCGCGTCCGCCGGTGTCGCTCGAGCCTGCAGCGATTATTCCGCTCACCGCGCTCTTCGGCGATCCAGCGATTTCTCAGCCGCGCATCTCGGGCGACGGTGGCATGGTGGGGTTCCTTGCGGTGCGCGACGGTGTTCTCAACGTATGGGTGCAGGAGGTTCGCGATCTCGCCCTTGTCGGACTTCCGCGCGCCGTGAGTGCCTCGACGAGCGCACCCGTCGAGCGCTGGACGTTCGTGCCTGGTGGCGAATCGATCGTCTATTTCATCGACGAGCGAGGCGACGAACAGCCGCGCGCGTTCGTGGCCGACATCACGACTGGCGCCACCCGCTCTTTGACGCCAGAGTCAGGGGTGCGTGCGGAACTTCTCGCGGTCGATCGCGATCATCCTCACGAACTGCTGCTGCGCGTGACGCGCCGCGATGGCGGACGCGCCGAGGCGGGGAAGCGAGATGTGTGGCGCTTCAACAGTCGCACTGGTATAGGGCGAATCGAGTTCGAGGACAACGAGCGGTACCTTGAGATTCTGGTGGACGCGTCATGGAACATCCGCCTCGTCTCGCGCATGAACGACGACGGAAGCGTGGACGTCCAGGTGCGAGCGAGAAACGACGCGCCGTGGGCGCCGTTCCGGTCGTGGACGGCCCAGGACGCTAGCAACTCGGGCTTGCGCGGAATGTCACGCGACGGCGCAACGGTGTACCTCGTCGACAGCGGGCGTCCGGAGACCCGCAACACGGGCGGCCTTTGGTCCGTGACGGCGCAGCCTGAGGGGGGGGGGCAGTTGTGGCGAGTGCTTGCCGCGAGTTCGCGTTCTGAGCCTCACGATGTGCTGTTCGATGAAACGGGAAGACCGATCTGTGTTTCTTTTCTCTATGAGCGCCAGTGGTTGAAGTGCATGGATGTTCCGATGTCGCAAGACCTACTCGTCCTTCGGAAACTCGCAGCTGGGGAGATGCGCTTTGATAGTTCGACGGACGACGGTGCGATTCTGCTCGTTACCTATGAATTCGATCAACGCCCCGCTGAGCGCTGGCTCTACCGGCGTCGCGCGAGCAACGTTGCGTCGATCGCGGCACCCAACGCAGCCTCCAACCCAGCGGCGGGCTCAGCCCAAGAGGTATCTCCCAGTATCGAGGGAGCAACGCGCCTCTTCGACGCGGATCCTGCGCTGCGCGATCAACCGCTGGTGCGGAAGTCAGTGTGCTCGATCGCGGCGCGCGATGGTCAGGTGCTGACGGGATACCTGTCGGTTCCCAGAGGAATCGATCCGCAACATCCCAGTCCGGTGCCGTTGGTCGTCCTGTTGCATGACGGGCCATGGAGCCGCGACGGTTGGACGCTCGACCTTACGCATCAATGGTTAGCCAATCGTGGATACGCCGTTCTCGCCGTCAACCCGCGCGGGTCGAGCGGACTGGGCGCGCGATTCATGAGTCAGGCAAACCGCGCATGGCAGGGCACCCCGGTCGACGATGCGATTGATGCAGCGCGAGCCATCGCGACCGAGGGATTCACGGCTCTTGGCCGAATGGCGGTCATGGGGAATGGTGCTGGCGGCTATACGGCTCTGATGGCACTCGCGCGCGAGCCAGAGCTCTTCGCCTGCGGCCTCGTGTTCGGCGCGCCGATCGACCTGCGATCGATGCTGCTCTCGCTCCCGAGTGCCGAGGAGGCGCGTCGGCCGATGTACGAAATTCGGGTGGGCAGAGTTGACGACGACGCGCTGGTGCACGCATCGCTCTTTTCGCAAATCGCGCAGTTCGCGCGGCCGGTGTTCCTCGCGCATGGGACCAATGACGTCCGCGCTCCCTACGCCGACGCTGAGCGTTTCGCTCGCGAGCTGAGTGCGCGGGGCACGCCAATCGTGTTTCGCCGCGTCGACGGTCAAGGGCACGCGCTTACGTCCGCCCAACACCGTGTCGAGTTCTTTCGCTCTGCCGAGCGATTTCTCGCACAACATCTCGGCGGCGCGACGGAGTCGTCTCCGCCGCTGGCACCGCCCTGATGTGCCAACTCCGGTCAGACCCCTCGCGTCGCTGGATCCCAGATGAGCTTGTGCAACTGGGTTTGCATGCGGACCGGTAGACGGTCCGCCAGGATCCATTCAGCGAGTGCTCTGGGGTGCAGGGCCGCGCAACCGAGGATCTCAAGTCCTGGACGTTGTTCAAACACCGCCGACATCAGGATGGCCTTGCAGCGAGAAGCGAGGTGTCGTTCACGAATCGCGCTCACGGCCCATTCGTAGTCAGTTCGATCGGTGATCACGAACTTGATCTCGTCGCTGGAACGGAGATCGTTGAGATTCGACCAGAGATTCCGTTCGACCTCACCCGAGCCGGGAGTCTTGAGATCAAGAACTCGAACCGAGCGTGGATCGCACGGACTGATGTCAATTGCGCCGCTCGTCTCAATCAGCACCGTCTTGCCCGAGTCGCATAAGGTTCGGATGAGCTCATGCACGTTCTTCTGAGCTAACGGCTCGCCGCCGGTGATCTCGACGACGTCACAGTTGAATGCGTCGATCTCCGCGACCACCTCGGCGATCTCGCGCGTCTCGCCCTCGCGGAACGCGTATGCCGTGTCGCAGTACCGGCAGCGCAGTGGGCAGCCCGTCAATCGCACAAAAACGCAGGGGCAGCCCGCCCAAGTCGATTCGCCCTGGATCGAGAAGAAGATCTCATTGACGCGGAGGGTTGGCATGGGAATTGAACGGGCCGCGGCAGTACCGCGGCCCGTTCGTTAGTGCCCAGGAGAGGACTTGAACCTCCAAGGGGTTGCCCCCACCAGCACCTCAAGCTGGCGCGTCTGCCAATTTCGCCACCTGGGCATTCCGAAACGAGCCCGAGGGCCCGGAGCAGGACGGAGAAGAATAGCGGAACAGGCTGAGTCTTGGAAGGGGTCGGCAGAGGCCGCAAGGGGCAATACGAAAGCGAGCCGACCCGGTTGGGGTCGGCTCGCATGCATCAACGAATCACAGTGCCGCTACAGCGGCGATCACGCGCCATCGGTCAGCCAGTCCAGCCGCCCAGGAGGATTCCAAGATCGGCGCCGCCAACGATGCCGTCACCATCGAGGTCGCCGGGGCCACTCGTGCCCCAGCCGCCCAGCAGGATTCCCAGATCGGAACCGCTGACGCTGCCGTCGCCATTCAGATCGCCGAGGATCGCGGTAGTGCAGTCGTAGCCAATGACGAGGAAGTCGTCGACACCAGCTTCAACGAGCGAGCCCGATCCGAGGTCGCTTGCCTGCCATCGCAGCTTCATGGTTGCAGTCGGCGCGACAAAGTCGGAGACCTTGAAGGACCGGAACACCCACGCGTTCGCGTTCTCAGTGACGGTCTCGAGTGTTACCCACGAGGAGCCGTTGTTATTGGAAATCTGAACCGGCATCGAGTCCGCGTTCGGGCTCGCACCAGTGTCGTTTGAGTACCAGCGCCAGTAGCTAACAAACGTTGTGTCAGAGCCGGTAGCGTCGAAAGTGGCAGACACAAGCGTCGTGACTCCGCCGTCGATGTCAGCCTCGCCAAGCGAGCCACCAGGCGACCCTTGTCCCGTCACGAAGCAATCGGTCCCGTTCGGCGAGTGGTCGTCGCCCGGCTGCGCCGAAGTCCCGTTCGGATCGACGCGCGTCCAGATGCCCGTTGCTGCAGTATCACCAGCGACACCTGCTTGCCACCCAGCGTTGTTGGCGTCGAACTGCTCGTCGATGACTGTGGTCACGCTCGCCGCTGAGATTGCCGAGAAGAGCGTCGCGGGCGCGCTGGAGGGACTCGCGACTGTTGTGTTCCCAACGGTCTTCGCTTCGAGGTAGAACTGAAGCGTGCTGAGGCATGCGGTCGCGGGGAGGGCGACGGTGTAGCTGTTCGGGCTCGCCTGCGTCATGTTGATCTGCGCGAACGCTCCGACCGTCCCGTTCCGCCAGAAGAACTTGCCGGTGTTCGGTTGCGGCTGCTCGGTCAGCGCCGCAACGTCGACCGAAAGGACTGTCGAGCCGTTTGGCTGCGCCGTTGCGGGAACGCCATTCGGATAGATGAACTTGAGCGGCAGAATCACGGGTGCCGTGAGGCCGTGAGAGTTGAACGCATCGGCGATTGATGCGTAGTTCGGCGTTCCGTCGGTGATGTCAGCGTTGTCGTCATCGAGGGTCAGGTAGTCAATCGTGATGTCGTTCTTGATCGACGAGGTCGCGCCGTGCAGCGGCACGGCGTTGATCACGATGCTCTGAAGTCGCGTGCGATAGTCGTCGGGGTACAGCGCCAACCAGTTGTCGCGCAGGCTCCATACGCAGCCGGAGATGAGTTGACCGCACGCGTGAATCTGGCTGCCGCACGAGGAGCAGCCTGCTTCATCGTACTGACAGTCGTTGTTCGCATCGCGGATGCCGTTCTCGCAGGTGCTGAAGCCGACGCCGGTCTTTGAGACATCTGCGACGAGAATGCCCATGCAGTCGGAGGTGCCTTCACCGTACGCACCTTGCCCGCTGCCGCCGGACGCTACAACGTGGTGGCCGAACTCATGGTGAACAACGGTGCCGAATGACGTGTTCGCGCAACCGCCGCCAGCTTGAAAAAAGTTGATCGACGGTCCGTTGTAGAACGCGTTGCACGTCTGCGCGAGATTGACGTTGATCGCGAACGCCGTTGCACCTTCTTGGCCCGAGATCACTGGGTAGCTCGGGTTCTGGGCGAGCACGAGGTCTCGGATGATGTTCGCTTGCAGATACGCATTCACCTGCGCCCGCACGAGGTCGCTGGTGTTCGCCGAGTTATGGGAAAAATCCATGACCGGCGCGAGTGCGAGGGTCTGCGACGACACCGGCCCGCCGTTGTCGGCGACGGTGAAATACTTGCCGCCCATAAGCGAGGTGGCATCGGTCGCGTTCGCGGGCACGTTGGTCGCAACGTAGTTGCCAGCGGCGTTTGCGTAGTAGGTCGTCCCAGCAAAGTTCACGCTTGCGTATGGCATGCCGTACGACGACTCGGTATTGCAGGTATCGGCTTCGACGCCGTCCGTGCCGGTGCCCTTGACCGACCCCGCGACGTCGGCGAAGCAGACCTGATCCTCTTGGTACAGGATGCGTCCGTTCGCCGCATCGACCACGTAGAGGAATCGCTTGTAGCTCTCGGGCTTGAAGACGAGTCCGCCTTCAGCGATGAACTTGTAAGCGAGGCGCGGCGTCTCAATTCCCTCATCGACTCCGGCGAAGATCACCGTCTCGACCTCGGTGATCGTCGGACGCTGTCGGAACTGATTTCCTACCGAGCGGAGCAGGGTCGCCGTGTTGATCGAACCTGGCGCTGCCGCCTTGCCGGTGAACGTCGCGCCGAATTGACCGAGGTCACGGAGCGAACTCGTCGCGAGCACCGCAGGGAACCCGGGCTCGTTGCGGACGAGTACGCGCAGGTCGCTTCGGAACACGGGAATCCCGTTGAGTTGCTGGGTGTAGGCGACGAGCGTGAACTTCGACGTGCCTGTGAGTTCGTCGAAGACGAGCGGCACCAAGTGCTCGCGACTTGCGAACGGGCCGATTGGAGCAAGGTTCGCCGCCTGCGTGCCGAAGATCCCCGCGTGTGTTTGGATGAAGGCGCCCGCGCTGTCAGTCGGCGTCGCGCCGGTTGAGAAGAACTTACCGAAGACGCGCGTGATTCCAAGTTCTCGGATGCTGAACTGGGCACTGGGGTTCGCTGAGGCAAACGCGGCACGGGCAGCAGCGAGCGAAGCGGGAGCCGGTGGGATAGCCTGTCCGGGAGCTGCCTGCGGCACCGCGAGGGCGCTCGAGGCGAAAAGCACTGCCGCGACAAGCGCGGTCTTCGAAAACGGTTGAATCACGTGCTGATCCTCATGGGATGTGGAGAGAGAAGAGAGATCGCCGACAAGCGAGTATGCGCCCGATTGCCAGGATTCTGAATGACAACGCGGGAACGGTGCAGCAGCGCTGCGGAGAGATGAAGTCCCGCCACGACCCGATTGATCCGGACGTCCCAGATCAAGCGATCCCCAATTCTTGTCGAATCTGAAACAATCGCAAGTAGTTTCTCGGGCTTTAGTCGTTCTCGTGCGAGTCTCGCCCGGGGCGCGCTCAAAACCGCTGAGGTCGTCCGGCGTTCGCCCGCCCCGGTGCGGACGGCTCGTCGCGGCTGGCGGGCTACCTCATAGGATCACGGCTCGGACCAGATTGGGAACCAGATCGCGATGGCAAGCAGCGGAAAAAAGGGACGTGACGGCGAGCCCGATCCGGTGATGGAGAACCGCAAGGCGCGGCACGACTATCACATCGGCACGACGCTGGAATGCGGACTTCGACTCCAGGGAAGCGAAGTGAAGAGCTTTCGTCGCGGACAGGTCAGCCTGAACGAGGGATGGGTAAGAAGTGACACGGAGCCTCTGGGGCTCACGCTGATGCAAGTGCACGTGGCGGAGTACGGACCCGCAGGAGCGCGGCAGCACACCGCCGTTCGGCCGCGGCGGCTGCTCGCACACACGCGCGAGATTCGAAAGTTGAGCGAGGAAGCGAAAGCGAAAAGCGGCACCATCGTGCCGCTCAAGATCTACTTCGTGCGCGGTGTCGCCAAGGTCCTCGTGGGCGTGGGCATCGGTAAGAACAAATCGGACAAGCGACAGGACATGGCCAAGAAAACGCATCAGCGCGACATGGATCGCGCTATGAGCAAGCGGCGCGATTGAGCGATCGCATTCCTGCGACGATGTGTCGATGCCCGAACTGAACGTCACGAACCCGGCTCCGGACGCTCTCGCGAAACGCGTCGCACTGGTGACGGGCGCTGGGAGTGGCATAGGCCGCGCAATCGCCCTAGCACTCGGCGTTGAGGGCTACGCACTGGCGTTCGTCGGGCGGACGCGGGCGAAGCTCGACGAGACCGCGATATTAGTTCATTCTTCCGATGCGATCGTTCTCACTGGCGATGTCGCCAACGCAGAGTTCGCGGCGTCGTGCGTCGACGCGTGTGTGGCGCGGTTCGGGCGGATCGACCTGCTCGTGAACGCTGCGGGTGTAGCGCCCCTCGCGAAGATCGAGGCGACGAATGAAGCGACTCTGACAGCGACGTTCGGTGCGAACACGTTTGGTCCCGCGTACCTGATCGCGCGTGCGTGGCCGATCTTTCGGAGTCAGCGGATCGGATGCGTGGTCAATGTCTCATCGATAGGCACGACTGATCCGTTTCCCGGGTTCTTCGCGTACGCCGCGAGCAAGTCAGCACTCGATTCCTTGACGCGATCGATCGCGCGCGAAGGCAAGTCCATCGGAGTCACCGCATACTGCGTAAACCCCGGGGCAGTTGAGACGCCGCTACTTCGGCAGAACTTCAGCGAACGCGTGCTCCCGACTTCGCGCACGCTCGCGCCCGAGGCTGTCGCCGCGATCGCCGTCGACTGCGCGGTGGGACGGCGACCCGGCGACAACGGCTGTGCGATCGCGATGGTCAGTCCATAATGTCGCCGGCGATCGCAGTTGCGGTATCTCGTTCAACCGGCGGGTGCTCCGCGTCGATACAGCGGAGTGCGCGAATTTGACTGCTTCGGACGACTGGCGCGGCGCCGCGACGACATTCGTCGCACCGGTCGCGTGCGCATCGAGGCGTCACTGCAATGCAGTGTTGGCCGAGTTCTCGACCTCTCGAACGGCGGGGTGCGGGTGCTCGCGCGGCGCGCACCGAGCACACGACTCTTGCCGATCCGACTCTGGGACGACTCGGCCGGGCTCGTCACCGAAGCTCGTGTTATCTGGCACATTCGACGCGGATTCTTTCGCCACGAACTAGGTTTGGAACTGCCACCACTCGACGACGCGGGTCGTGCGTTCCTGACCCGCATCGCCGCTCGGCACCGCTGGACCCAGACACTCAACGACTTCGATATTCGGAACGACGCGGCGTGAGTTGGTACAGACTTGAAGCGGAACGCTTGTGAACCGCAGCACTGAGCACGAGAATCTGGGTATGCCCGGCGCGTCCGATCCAACTGAATCCGCTGACGCTTTGGCAACGGAGAGAGAGGCGTACGCGACGTTGCGGGATTTGGCGGCCGCGCTTCTCCGCCGAGAACGCCGCGACCACACGTTGCAGCCCACCGCGCTCGTCCATGAAGCATACCTGCGACTGGGTGATCGCTTGGGGCCGGCTTGGCGACTCGAGCACGGTGAGTCGGCATTTCGCGCGCTCGCAGCGACTGCGATGCGACGAGTGTTAGTCGATCACGCACGCGCGCATGCTGCGGACAAGCGCGGCGATGGTTGGCTTCGCGTCGAGCTTGCGGAAGCAACGGTCGAAGTGCCGGAACCGCTCGAACTCCTCGCGCTGCACGAGGCGCTTGAGAGCTTGGCAGCACTCGACGCGCGCAAGGCGCGAGTTGTTGAGTTGCGTTTCTTTGGCGGACTCAATGGTGAGGAAATCGCGGAGACGATGGGGCTGGCGCGGAGCACGACCGAGGCGGACTGGTTCATCGCTCGAGCCTGGCTCCGCCAGCGTCTCGCGGAGCCGTCCAGATGATGGACAGTGGGAGCGACGCGGGGGAACGCTTTCGCCGCGTCGGTGAGATCTTTGAGCGTGCCCGCATTCTACCGCTGTCCGAGCGCGAGGCGAGCGTCGCGGCCTCGTGTGGGGCCGACCTCACATTGCTCGCCGAGGCGCGAGCATTGCTCGCGTTCCACGAGATCGGTGGCGACACGCTCGATCGAGGAATCCTGCGGCCAGCATCGGGCGCGATGATCGGCCGCTACCGCATCGAGGGGCTTTTGGGCGAAGGTGGCATGGGCACTGTGTATCGCGCGACACAGACGGAACCGGTGCGGCGCGAGGTGGCGCTCAAGCTCATCAAGCTTGGCATGGACACGCGGCATGTCATTCGCCGCTTCGAAGCAGAACGGCAGACACTCGCGCGGCTTGAGCATCCGAACATCGCTCGAGTGCTCGACGGGGGGACGACGCCAGATGGTCGTCCGTATTTCGCGATGGATCTGGTGCAGGGTGTACCGATCAACGAGTACTGCGACGCTCAGCGACTCGACTGGCGGGACCGGGTTGCACTGATCGTGCAAGTGTCAGCTGCGGTGCAGCATGCGCACCAGCGCGGCATCGTCCACCGCGATCTCAAACCGTCGAACATTCTCGTCGCGTGCGCCGATGGCGTTGCGGTTCCGAAAGTTATCGACTTCGGTGTCGCGAAAGCGCTCGACGCGTCAGAGAACAGCGCGACATGGAACACCGTCGCTGGTCATGCCGTGGGAACCCCGGATTACATGAGCCCCGAGCAGGCTGACGGCGGCGATGTCGATACGCGCACCGACGTTTACGCGTTGGGTGTCGTCCTGTATCAACTGTTAGTTGGCACAACACCGCTGCGCGTCCGAGGCACATCGCGCGGCCGTTCGGACGCGGCAGCACCGAGATCGCCACTGACGTCAGAGCTGCGACGGCGCTTGCGAGAAGACGAACCGATTCGGCCGTCGAGCGCGATCGCAGCAGCAGTCACGACCCGAAGCAAATCTGACATTGCGACGTGGCGTCGCGCCGTCCGCGGCGATCTCGATTCGATCGTCCTGAAGGCGCTGGCGCGTGAACCCTCGCGCCGCTACTCCACCGTCGCTGCGTTCTCCGACGATCTCGGTCGTATGTTGCGGGATGAACCGGTGACGGCGCGCCCCCCCTCGACGGCGTACCTCGTCTCGAAGTTTGCGCAGCGGCACACCGTCGCGCTCATCGCCGCCAGCGTCGTCGTTGCGTCGCTCATGATCGGATTTGGCGTTTCAGTCTATGGACTGGGCACGGCGCGCTTTGAGCGCGATGCTGCGCGACGAGCCGAGAAGGCACAGGCCCGCCTGGCGACTGCGTTGTCCGCAGAACTGTTTGCGAGCAATATCGAGCGGGGGCGCCAGAGTGTTCGGCAGGGAAGCTGGCCCGAGGCGAACGATCTCCTCTGGTCGGCACTCATTGCTGACCCCACGTCTCCGCAGGCCCGATGGGCGGTACGCGAAATGGTGTGGGCCCAAGGGTGCGTGGCGACGCTGCACGTGGAAACCGATGTTGAGAGTGTGCGTTTCCTTCCGGGAGGCGAGCGGCTCTTTGTGTGTTCGGTTGGAGGGCGACCGATCCTGTTCGACATCGCAACCGGCGTCAGCACCGAACTCGCGGGCCCCTCGATCGGCGCTTGGGAAGTGGCGGTGAACCGCGACGGGACGATCGGCTGCACCTCGGACTCTCGAGGCGACGTGCTCGCATGGGACTTCTCTCAGCAATCCCTACCGCGATGGGTGGTTCATTGCGGTGACGGGCGCGCTTGTGTGTCATGCTCGCGCGACGAGAATGTCGCATTCGCGGGCGGTGCCCAGGGCGTCTTGTGGCGCATCGACCTTGACGGAAGCGTGCCTCCACGCCCCATCAGCTTCGGTGCGCCGATCGCGCGGATTGTCGTTGCGCCAGATGGCACCGTCGCCGCTGGCGGAACCGATGGATCCGTCATCCTCGCCGCTCCAGACGGTTCGCAGCAGCGCAAACTTCAGCCGCAGCAGCGCGGCATCCAATCAATCGCGTTCAGTCACGACGGACTCCTGATGGCGACGGGCACCAAAGGTCCGACGATCGCGATCACGAACCTGAGCACGGGTGAGATCGCGCAAACTCTGACGTCAAAGCTCGGAACGTCGCGCGATCTTTGGTTTGGTCTCGACGATAGCAGGTTGTTAGTCTTGGGTTGGTGGCGGCTCGCGGAAGTCGACCTCTTGACTGAGGCCGTACGACCGCTTGTATTCATTCCCGCCTGGCGAATCGATGTACTGCCGGACGGGAGTGCCATCGCGCTAGCCGGTGGCGGGACTAGATCAGCGAGCGTGTGGCGGGTGGGAACGGACGCCGCAGCGCTGCGCGATTCGCTGCCGCCGCACCTAGTGGCGCGGCCGATCGCGGGCTCCGCAGACAGTGCCGGTCTTGCGTTCATCGCGAGCGACGACACCGGAGTGCTCGGTCTCGACGAGCATGGCCAAACGTTGTGGACGCTGCCGAGTGCGAAGCCGCGGACCATCAACAGCAACGACGACGGCTCGCTCTTCGCGACGCTTACGACCGATCGTCGCGCTTGCGTCTATCGCACCAGCGATCGCTCGTTGGTGGCGGAGGGTAGGAACGCCCGACTTGGCGAGGCACCGACACTCGCGTTTCAGGGCAGCGATCTGTTCGCCTATGTGACGCGCGATGACGCTGTACGGGTGATCGATCTGAAGACCGGCGAAGAGTGCGAGGCGCTGCCGCCGAGTCCTACTGAAGTGTTAGCTGTCGCGTTCTCGCCTGACGGTAGTTTGCTTTCAGCCTGCGCCCGTCAGTTCGCCGGAACCATGATTGACCTTGCAAGCGGCCAGCAGACGCTCGAGATTTCGCTGAGTACCGGCTTCGCGACAGCATTTTCGCAGGGCGGCGACTATCGTTTGATCGGTACTTGGCGTGGCGACCTGTTAGTTCGCAACGTGCTGACCGGCGAGTCGCGCACCTTGCGGGGGCACTCGGCTCGGGTCGTCGGAATCATCCCCCATCCGCGCGATCCCAACCTCATGTTGAGCGAGTCCAGCGACGGTTCAGTTCGCCTGTGGCACCTCGGACTTGGACGCGAGGTGCTCGCACTTTCACCGTTCGCTCCGCCCTCGGCGCTCCGTACCGCCGGGTTCCTCGGCGACGGGGACCGGATTGCGATGACTGGAACTGAGGGAGAACTGGCGATCTATTCGATCAGCGTCGTTGATCGCATCATTGAGCGCATGCTCGCTGAGGAACGGGAGCGCCTGCAAGGAAACGTGCCTACGGAATCCGATGAACCGTAATCGCGACGAGGAGGTCGAACTGCTCGCGCTACGTGTTCGGATCTGATGCGCGCGATCTCGAGACTTTGACTGAACGTCGATGCCACGCGGGCCGATGGCGGACGCCATGGCTCTCAACCACGACGACCCCATCGAAACCGGCGACGCCCGCATCTCCGAACGTCACCTCATCAGCGGCGCACTCCAGTGCACTCTCGGCAAAGTGATTGATCTCTCAGCAGTCGGCGCGCTGGTAGTGACCCGGTCGGCACCGCCGCAAGGCCTGATCCCGTTCGAGGTCGCAGACGCGCACGGCTCTGTCCGTTGCGCGGCGACAATCGTCTGGGCGCGTCGTTGTGGCCTCTTCCGGCATGAAGCGGGGGTGATGTTCCCTTCGCTCAACGCGGAACAACTCGCGACCGTCAGGCGCCTCATCGAAACGCACGGACTTGTTAACGAGTACGGCCAGCGCCGTGAAGCGGCGTGAAGCTAGTCCATCAACTGGCCCACCAACTAGCCCACCAATCGGCGGAGATCGTTGAAGAACGTGATCAGGAAGATCGAGCCGATCAGCATCAATCCGACTGCGGTCGCCGCGTTCTGGAATGCGATTGACGGGGGGCGGCCGCGAAACTTCTCGTAGACAAGAAAGAGAAATAGTCCGCCGTCAACAATTGGAAGCGGAAGGAAGTTCATGACGGCGAGGTTCACGCTGATTGCGGCCAGGAAGAATAGCGAGAACATCAGCCCTTGATCGGCGACCTTGACGCCAGCATGCAAGATGCCGACTGGTCCGTTGAGTTGGTCAATGCTCACTGAACGCCGAATGACGCGATCGAGCGTGAGATAGACCTGAAGTGCCATGCGCTTCGTCTGCGTGAGTCCCATGACGATAGCTTCCGTGGGACCACTTGCCTTGAGCGTGACGAACTCCGGATCGAAGGTATCGAGAAGCGGCGTCGTCCAACCCAGCCTGTGCAACGCGGCTACGTCCGCGGCGGAGAGTTTGAGCACATGCGGCTCGGCCACCGAATCTGCAAATGGCGGCGCGATCGTGATTGCCACCTCGGCACCGGACGCGGTCTCCTTTGCCGCGTGGGTTGCGCGCTGGAGGGCATCGCGTATGCCGCGCCATTCCGAAACCTCTAAGCCCGCGACGGAGACCACCTGCGAGCGCGGAAATACATCGATTCCCGTGGCTGAAGTCGTCGCTGGTACGAGCGGTTCTTTGTCGTTGTCCGATGCGACGAGAACCTCTTGGAGCGCGGTCGCGACAAGTGTGAGCGACGTCGCCGCGCCGGGCGCGAAACCGAGTCGGCCCTTGCGATCAACCGTGCAAGGAATTCGGACCTCTCGCCCGTCGCGCAAGACGACGACATCGATGGCTGACCCAGTGTGTCTCGCAAGTTCGGCTCGGAGCGCGCTGAAACTGGGGGCGTCCACGGTGCCCACCTTGATAAGCACGTCGCCCGCTACGAGAACCGAACGGTTGGCGCTCGACGGATCGACGAAGTCGACGCGGATGAGAGGGACGAGTCCGGCGAGGCCGCGCTCAACGACGAACTTGATGTCGGTGGGGTTCGATCCAGCTGGAGCTGCCGCGCTCTCGCCAGCTCCGCGATCAGCGACGCGATAGAGCTGAAACTCAGGTTGCAGAGCCAACGGTGCCGTGACCGTCACACCGTCGCGCGACTCCCAATGTGTCGTGAGGGGGGCACCAGCGCTGTTCGCAATGATGGCATCGAGACCTTGTGCAGCGACGACGCTCGTGTCACCGACGGCGACGAGACGCATCCCAGGCACGACGCCGTGCGCGGCAAGACCTGATTCATCGAGGATGCGGGTAACGGTCGCTCGACTGTCTCGCTCCTCTGTGATCGTTGTACTGCCCGCCGCGCCGAGCCCGATCGAGAGCAGTCCGAGACCGGGATCTCGCTTCGGAACGATGGAGAATTCGAGCGGCGTGGTGATTCCTGGGCGAGCAACAGTCACGATGAGAGGGACGTCCGCATGCGCGAGTCCGCCGGCGATCATGATGTCGTTGAAGCTGAGGATCGGCTCGCCATCGATGGCGACGACTCGGTCGCCCGGCTGAATGCCTTTCGGTGCATCGGCCGGAAGCCCAGCTTCGGCCGCATTGATCGCAACCGCGTTCGCTGCTGGCGACCTCTCGCCAACGAATCCAACGAGCGGTGCCGGGAACCTCACACCCACGAGGAACGCGACGAGAAAGAGGACCACCGCGAGGACGGCGTTCGCGACGACTCCAGCGCTCACGACGACCATGCGCTTCCACACCGGCGTGGATTGATACGAGCGCGGGCTGTCGCTCACCGCGCTCGGGTTTGCGTCTTCTTGCCCGAGCATCTTCACAAATCCACCAAGCGGGAGCAATCGCAGCGAATACTCCGTCTCGCCGATTGCGTTCCGCGCGAGCTCGCCGTCGCTCATGCGAACGGCCGCGCAGCCGAAGCGGCGCTCCGTCTCGCGATCGCTCGATCCGAGGCGCAGGCCGATGCCGCGACGGAAGGACGCGACGGTCGGCCCCAAGCCGATGGCGAATCCATCGACTCGAATCCCCGCCCACCGCGCCGCGAGGAAATGACCCAGCTCATGGATGACGATCAGCAGGCAGAAGCCAACGAGGATCGCTACGAAGTTAGAACCGGTGGTGAGGAGGTCCATGCGTGGATCCGTTATCGGCGATGGTACGCGAAGGTCGTTGCTGAGCGAACGGAACTTCTCGTTCTCGATCGCAGTCGCAGCCTAGAGGAGCCGATCGATCCTCTGGGAGACCATTGAAGATGAAACACATCTCGACCGGTACGACGACATACCTCGTGGCGACAGTAGGGCTGGCGTTCGGCGGGGCGGCGAACGCTGGCGTCATTTTTTCGGACAACTTTAGTGCTGAGAACGGCGGCACGAGCACGTTGAATTTCGGCGGACTGACCAACTGGGCAGTGACGTCCGGCACGATCGATCTCATTGGAAACGGAAGCTGGGACTTCTTCCCAGGTCAGGACCTCTACCTCGATCTCGATGGATCAACGAGCTCCGGCGGCACGATCATGCGCACGTTCACGCTCGGGCCGGGGGACTACACACTGGAGTTCCTGCTTGGTGGCTCGATGCGCGGCGACACGAACATCGTGGATGTGAGCTTCGGCACGTCGGTGGCGACGTACACGGTGGGTAGCAGCAGCGCGCTGACGCAGCGGCTGTTGTCCCTCTCCCTCGCGAGTCAGCAATCCGTGTCGCTCCAGTTCGGCAACCGCGGTGGCGACAACCGAGGCGCGATTCTCGACAACATCGTCGTCACCTCGATTCCCGGGGCGCCGGCGGCAGTAGTGCTCGTACTTGCTGGACTGGTGCGACGCCGGAGGCGTTCGATCACACACTGACGGCGCGGGTGCGCTCCCGGGCCCAACAACGAGCTTCTTCATCGGCGGCGAGCACATCTATGAGTGACTTCACTGGGCGGCTCGGCAAAGCGTCGAGCGCATCAGTCACGAGTTCCGCGATGCGCGGGAAGTGCATCTCGCCGCGAAGAAATGCTTCCACTGCGATTTCATTCGCCGCGTTGAAGGTTGCGCCGCTCGTCCCGCCAGCGCGAACGACGCGCCACGCGAGGCCAATGGCGGGGAACCGCGCGTGATCGACCGGCTCGAACTGAAGCGCGCCGAATGTGGACCAGTCGGTGCGATGTGAGCAGCCTTCCGTGCGCTCCGGCCACGTAAGGGCGTGCTGGATCGGGGTTCGCATATCGGGGGGCGAGAGCTGCGCGATCACCGAGCCGTCGACAAACTCGACGAACGAGTGCACGATCGACTGCGGATGAACGATGGCGTCGATCTGGTCGGCCGACAGGCCGAAGAGCCAATGCGCCTCGATAATCTCAAGTGCCTTGTTCATCATTGAGGCGCTGTCGATGGTGACCTTGGGTCCCATCGACCACGTCGGATGATGAAGCGCCTCGCGCACCGTGGCGCTCGCGATGCGCTCGATCGGCCACGACCGGAATGGGCCGCCGCTCGCGGTAATCACAATGCGGCGCACTTCGGCAGCGCTCCGACCTGCCTCGAGACACTGGAAGATCGCGTTGTGCTCGCTGTCGACGGGGAGCAATCGGACGCCCTTGCGCGCGACGGCCGCCATGACGACATCGCCCGCCGCGACTAACGTCTCTTTATTCGCGAGCGCAATGTCGCAGCCGCGTTCGATGGCGGCGAGCGTCGCGGGAATGCCTGCTGCGCCGACCATGGCGCCCATCACCAAGTCGCCGGGTCGTGCTACCTCGTCGACGAGTTTCCTCGCGGCGTCGGCACCGACGAAGGTCACCCCGACTCTTGACGTCGTGCCAACGGCCGACGCTGCACGCTCGTCGGCGATGGCAAGGTGACTGACGTTGAACTCGCTCGCCTGCTCTTTGAGCAACCTGACGTTCGAGTTGCCAGCCAGCCCCACCACGACGAATCGAGGGGCGCGACCGGCGTTCGCAGCGAGCACGTTGAGGTGCCGAATCACTGCCAGCGTGTTCGTGCCGATCGATCCGGTTGCACCGAGGACGATGATGCGCCGAGGTGCGAGGTCACTCGTCATCGCCACCACCACCCGCAGCGGGGCCGTTCAGTTTGCGATAGCGGCCGCCGTACAAGCTGCGGCGGAGCGGGACACCCGGCGCCGGAGGGGACGCAGAGGCCGGTGGCGGCGACGGCGGCGGTGCGGGCCGCTCGGGCGGACGCGTTGATTCGCTCTGGGAGTGCGGAGGACGTGGACCGCGAGCGCCCGGGCGCCCATCTGGCCGGGCATCGGGCCGGGCATCGGGCCGAGCATCGGGCCGAGCATCGGGCCGAGCATCGGGCCGAGCATCTGGATGAGGCCGACTCGCCTCGCCTTGCGGCGTTCCACCGTCAGCCGCTCCCTCACCGCGCGTGCTGCGGCCTCGACCTCGTCGACGGCGCTTGCGCTTACCACCTTCGCCAGTGGCTCCGTTGGCGCTCGCGTCGTCGCGCCGGGGTTCGTTTGGCGGACGTGTTGGTTGTAGTTGGGGCGGGCGCTGATTCGGGCGCTGAGGCTGCGCTACCGGAACCGCGTTCAAGGGCGCTGAGCCCGGTGGGACTGGCTGGCCCGGCTGTTGCCCAGCCGCGCCGCCGCGCCCGCGACGACGTCCACGACGACGGCGCTCTCGCGGCGCTCCGTCGTCATCGCCGCCTTCGTTGACGGCCGACTTCGAAGGAGGAGCGATCATCGCTGGTGGCGCTGGTGGCGGAGCAGGTCGGTACCAAGTCTTCACGATGTCGACTTGCTCGCCCGTCAGCTTGGTCATGTGGGACTTGACTTCGAGCCCAGCTTCTTTGCACCGCGCGAGCAGTTCCTTGCTCCCGATCTCCAGCTCTTTCGCGAGAAGATGAAGGAGCTTCGGCTCAGATGGTGGCAGTGGTTCCGGCGGCGCGACCGGTTCGACGACCACTGCGGCGACAACCGCACCAGTGTCGCGCGGCGCTTGTCCGCCTCGTCCGCGGCGGCGTCCGCGGCGTCCGCGGCGGCGCCCGCCCTCTCCGGCTTCCTGCGGCGCGTCTTGGGAGCCCTCAGGATCGGCGGCTGGCGGAGCGACCCGAGCTTCCTGCTGCTGCGCCTCGGTACGCTCGCGCTGCTGTTGTCGCAGGAGCGCCGCCCGCTCGGCCTCGATGGCTTCGGCGATCGTCGGTTCATCCTCATCGGGAGCAGCGTCGGGCAGATCCGAGAAGCTGCCGGCGAGAATCATCGCGGTGGTGTCGGCTGGGCCCGGCTTACGACGACGTCGGCGACGCCGCCGTCCGCCGCCCTCTCCGATCTCGACCTCGACATCATCGCCGTCGTCAAATTCGGCGCCTTCTGGGAGCGCCATTGGAATCGCGTCGAGCACGGGCCGCTGCGGACGGGGGAGGCGACTGAGATCGACGTCAGCGCCACGCTCGTCGTACGCGTAGATGTCCACGCGATCGACCGGGATCGCTTCGCTAATGCGGATGTCAACGCGTCGCCCAGTGCGAGCTTCCAACTCGTAGACAGCACGGCGTTTCGCCGAGAGGAACACGGTTGCGACGCGCGTCGAGCAAACGATTTCGACGCGCTGAATCTTGCCGAAGCTGAGCAGGAATTCGACCTCGCGCAGATGATCGGCCGCGACTGTTTCCGGCATCATCACCTCGCCGAGCCCGTGGCAGTGCGGACAGTCGACGAAGTGCGCTTTTCGCACGCTCGGACGCATCCGTTGCCGCGTCATCTCGACGACGCCAAAGTCGCTGATCGGAAGCAGTGTTGACTTGGCACGATCGCGCTTGAGAGCGTTCTTGAAACGTTCCTCGATATCGCGCCGATGCTTCGGCGCCCGCATGTCGATGAGGTCGTTGATGATGACGCCGCCGAGGTCGCGGAGCCGCAGTTGCCGTGCGATCTCATCGACCGCCTCAAGGTTCGTGTAATACGCATTCGTCTCGCTGTCGCGGGCCGAACGACTTCGGCCGCTGTTGACGTCGATCGCGACCAGCGCTTCGGCCTGATCGATGACGAGTGCGCCACCCGACGGCAGTGGCACCTCACGCGAGTGGAGCATCGCGATTTGCCGTTCAACGTCGAATGCGTGGAAGAGCGGTACCGCGCTTCCACCGTTGGTCTCCGACTTGGCCCAGTACCGCACCTTCGGCGCGTTGCGAGGTGCAACGACGTGCAGGAACGCCGTCGCTTTGCGATACGCGTCCTCGCTGTCCACCACGATCGTTTCGATATGTTCGTCCGCCATGTCGCGAATCGAACGAATGAGAAGATCGCCCTCCGAGTAGAGAATGCACGGCGCGCCAGTCGTCGTCGATCGCTTCTGGAGGACATCCCACAGGCGCTTGAGATACGCGAGATCGCGGGCGAGTTCCGTCTTCGTGCGGTCGAAACCCGCAGTTCGCAGAATGAACCCGAAGCCCTCGGGGAGATCGAGTTGATCGAGAATTTTTCGCATCGCGCGGCGCTGGTCTTCGTCCTCGACCTTGCGCGACACGCCGACGCGGTCCATGTCCGGCATCATCACCATGAGACGACCGGGAATGCTGAGGTAACTCGTGAGCGTGGGGCCCTTGCTACCGAGGCCTTCCTTCAACACTTGCACGATCACTTCCTGACCCTTGCGCAGCGCTTCTTGCATCAAGGGACGCTCGCGCCGCGGGATCTTGCGACCAACGCGCTCAGTGCGCTCCTCGCCGGGGAAGTATTTCGGGTGAAGATCGGAGATGTGCAGGAAGCCACTGGCGCCTTCGCCGTAGTCGATGAACGCGGCTTGGATCGCGGGCTCGACGTTCGTGACGCGTCCCTTATAGATATTGCCGACGTTCGTCACGGTGCCTTCGCGCTCCATGAAGAGCGCCTCGAGCCGACCGTTCTCAAGCACCGCGATACGGCACTCGTCGCCGGGAACATCGTTCACGAGCATCAAGTGCTTCGCGGTTGGACGCCCTTCGCCGCGCCGCTCTCGGCGTTCGCTCGGCGGAGGCTCATCGCCGTCGTCGCCGCCGCCTGAGCCAGCACCGTCACTAGGTTCATCGCCATCGCCATCGCCATCACCAGTCCCGTTTCCGTTTCCGATTCCGTGCCGGTCGCCGCCCTCATTCAGTTCGGCCGCGTCGGGATCGATCAGAGTTTCGTCGGCGTGCCGCGCGGCACCATCTCCCTCAGCATCGGGGTCGGCTGCGGGAGCATCCTCACCCCATCCCGGGAGATCCTGCGGAACTGGCATTGAATCTGGATCTAATTTTGGAGCGCCTCGGCGCCGCCGCGCCGCGTCGACCCCGGCATTGCTCTCCCTCTCCGCGTCCGATTCGACCTCAAGTTCGACGACCGATCGCTGTAGCCCTGCGGACTGTGTTTTGCACTCGCCGTTCAAGACGGCGTCGATGACATCATGCGTACCTTCCAACGTGAATCCCTTCTGCCCGCGAAGCGCGGGGTTGAGACGGGCCGTTGGCCGGACGGAGCCACCGAGGTCGCGTGAAGGCTTCGCACTGCCCAAGAGAAACCTGCGCGAGCATCGAGCGAGTCGATGTCAGCGGCAGGGTCATTTCGGTAGAGCAGGACAGTTTGCACGTGAAACGGGAAGGCTTGTCCGGGCCGCCCACGAAGTCGGAAATCCGACGAGTGGGGTAAGGAGGGCACCGCATGCCGCGACGAAGGACGGGGAGAACCGGACCATTGTTAGGCCTAACGATGAGGCGCCTAGCAATGAGGTCCCTAGCAGCGGTGCCTAGGGTTCCGGGACGCGCGGTTCGCGTCAGAGTCCGCCGACGGGGCTCGCTTCAGACACTGAGGGCTGTAGCGTGCGGCCAGCAGGGCATCCACCCATACCGGCCCGATAGTTACTTGTGTCCCGGCGTCTACTCGGCCAACCAGCCGCCAACGTTGTCGGGATCGATTTTTCGAAGCTCGTCGCGGAGGTAGCTAATGACCTGCCGCTCGGAATCGAACGAGCCGACCTTTCGGGCGAGCCGCTCGCAAAGTTTGATGTCGACCGAACGGATCACCCGCTTGATGAGCGGTATCTGAGTCGGGACGAGCGATAGTGTACGGAAACCCAGTCCGATCAGCAACATCGTGTAGAGGGCCTCGCCGGCGATCTCCCCGCAGATTGAGACGTCGATCCGCGCCCGGCGTCCTGCTCGAAGGACGCCCTTCACGAGTTGGAGGACCGCCGGATGCGCCCCGGTGTACAGGTGCGCGACCTTTTCGTTCCCACGGTCGACTGCGAGCGTGTACTGAATGAGGTCGTTGGTACCGATCGAAAAGAATGCCGATTCCGTCGCGAACGTCCGCGCCATCAGCGCCGCGCTCGGGACTTCCACCATGATTCCCACGGGGACGTGATGGTCGTACGGGACGTTTTCTTCGTCGAGCTCTTCGCAGACGTCGCGGAGAATGAGTTTCGCCTCGCGGAGCTCCATGACGGTCGAAACGAGCGGGAACATGACCTTCACCGGACCATGGACGCTCGCCCGCATGATCGCGCGCAACTGGGTCTTGAAGATCGGTTTGTTCTGAAGGCAGTACCGGATGCTGCGAAGCCCGAGGAATGGATTGCGCTCAGGCTCGATCGCGCGTTGCTGCGTGTACTTGTCGGCACCAAGATCGAGCGTACGGATCGTCAGCGGACGCCCAGCTAACAGATCGATAGTTTTGGTGTAGGCGACGTAATGGTCCTCCTCGCTCGGTTCCTTCGCAGCAGTCAAGAACAGGAACTCCGTGCGATACAGTCCGACGCCCTCGCCGCCGTTGGCGAGAATGCTCTCGACCTCGTGTGGAAACTCAATGTTTCCCATGAGTCGGACGTTGATGCCGTCGGTGGTCGTCGCGGGAAGGTCACGCAGTTGTCGTAGCGACGCGCGGAACTCACTGAACTTCTCTTGTTGCAGGCGATACTGCGCGATCGTCTGCTCGTCGGGGCGCACGATCACGACGCCGGTGTCGCCGTCGACGATGAGAAGGTCGCCGTCTTCAACTGCGGCCGAGATGCGCTGACAGCCGACAACTGCGGGGATATCGATCGCACGTGCGACGATCGACGTATGACTCGTGCGTCCGCCGAGATCGGTAGCGCAGCCGATCACTTTCTTGCGGTCCATTCCCGCGGTTTGACTCGGCGTGAGCTCGTGAGCAACGATGATGACCTGCTCCGTGAGATTCGAGAGGCGGCTCTCCGTTTCACCCATGAGTTGCGCAAGCAAGCGGCGATCGAGGTCGATGACGTCGTTCGCCTTCTGGCGGAACACTTCGTTGCCCATCGAGCGAAACTGCTGCGCGAGCAACTTGAACTGTTCCGCGACGGCGACCTCGGCGTTGACGAGTTGCGTCTCGATGCGATTTCGCATCGGCGTCAGCAAGGAGCGGTCTTTCAAGAGACCAATGTGGAATTCGAAGATCTTCGCGGCTTCGGTGCCGACGCCGTCAGCAAGTTGCAACTCCGTGCGCGACTTGAGCTGTGTCAGATCGTGGATCGCTCCCGCTAGCGCAGCGTCGAGCCGCGCGGATTCGGTCGAGACTTCGTCCTTCGAGATGGTGCGATGCGGGACGTGCTGCTCCGACTCGCCGAGCACGAAGGCCCGGCCGATCACGATGCCTGGAGCGACAGCGATACCGCGAATGAGCTGCATGACGATCCTGGCGGACGGAGCGGCTGGTCGAACGACTGCCGCGAGACGTCCTGCGAGGGGAGGGCAGTCTACAGGAGAATGCCCGCGGGCTCGGGTGAGCTTCCCGCTGTCTACTTAGCCTTAACTCCGCCCCAAGCTCACGCGCCGCCCGACGCGGGCTTTCCGAATCCAACGTCGAGCTCTTCAAAGCTCACCTTGCGGTCGCCGTTCGCGTCGAACGCCTTCAGTTTTTCGCGAAAGCGCGCCGGAATCTCGCTCGCGTCAAGCGTGCGGTCGCCGTTCGCGTCGAGTTTCTTCGCGCCTTCGAGCAAGCGGGCCGCGCCGCGGGCGAGCGCTCCTTTTGACGAGCCGGCCAGATGTGCAGCGTAGCTCGTTCGCAGGGCTGGCTTGTCGGCTTCGTCGGCAGCGACGCAGTTGAAGATCAGCGAGCCCATCTCGTCGGTCGTCTGTTCCCCCCACGTGACGCGTTCTGGTGGAACATGCGGGTTGTTAGGGTTATCGCCGCTGTTGTCGTAGACGAGGCGCCCTTCGACCACCGTCCCCTTGGGAAGGCGAACTGGCGTGGCGAAGTCGTAGCGCATCTGCCAGTTGAAATTCCAGCGCGGAATCGTCAGCAGTTCGACCTTCTTCCCGTCGGGCAGCGTCGCGTGCGCCTCCGCTGCCACGCACACCATATGGGCGTGTGCCCACACTGAAACAAGATCGATGTCGGCTGGCAGCGTCCACGTGTCGTGGACGACGTACGCAGGGTCGCCCGCCGGAATATCGATGCCGTACGTGCGACCGAACGCGGGTGGGAGTTGGAACTCAAGAAGTTCCCGCGCGGGCGGTTCCTTGCAGTAGTAGAGCGCGACTTCGAGCGCAACGTCACGCGATTTTCCATCGGGGTGAAAGTGCACTTGAAGGACGAGATCGCCGCCTTTCGTCAGTGGGTGCCCAAGACCGAGCGGGAATCGTTGCGCGCTCATCCCGACGGCCCAGCCGCCAACCGGGCGAAGGTGGTTCAGCCGGGCACCGTCGAATCCGGGCTGACCGCCTTGATCCTCGCGCGAATGCGCAGTTCCCGAGCCGTCAAGGTAGAAGAGGACGTGATGCACCACACTCGGTTCACTCGAACGAATCTCGATTGCGCTCAGGAACTGAGTGGCATCAAGATTCAGCGGCAATGCGAAGTAGCGGTAGATGTCGCGCCCGCTGGCCGGAACGTGAAACGGTCGGCCGACCGTCATCGCAAGATCCGGCGCTCCGAGCGGTTGGATCGGGGCTGAGGCCGAGCGCGGCGAGAGGTTCGAGAGGTCGCCAGGCGGACAGTCCGCGTCAACCCACGCTACGAGTGTCGCGATGTCGGCGTCGTCGAGTCGCCGCGCGTGGCGGAACGTCTCTGCGCCTTGCGTTGGCGGCCAAGGCGGCATCTGCCGTGACGCGACAACCGCGGCAATGGTGCGGGCCTTCCGCTTCGCGTCGTTGTAGCTCGTGAGTGCAAACGGAGCTCCGCCGCCAGTGCGATGGCACTCGACGCAGCGAGCGTCGAGGATGCGTGCGACGTCGGCTGCGTAACTTGGCGCTGCCTTTCCATCGCGCTCGGAAACGCTGACTGCGACGGCGAGAGCGGCGGATGCGATCAAGAGCATGGCTTGGTCACGATACCGCGTACGCCGGAGTCGCTGGACGAAAAAAGGGCCCGTCGTTGCCGACGAGCCCCGTACAGATCAGTTGGAGGTGAACCGAGTTAGCTTTCTTTCACTTCAAACTCAGCGTCGATCACGTCGTCTTTCTTCTTCTGCTCGCCGCCAGCGGCAGCACCTGTCGCTGCGCCACCAGCCGCGCCGCTCGCTTGACTCGCCTCATAGACCGCCTTGCCAAGCTCCATAGAGACTTCCTGCAATTGTTTCATGGCGGTCTCGATCGCGGGTTTACTCTCGCCCTTGACGGCGGTCTCAAGCTGTGCGATCGCGGACTCGATCTTGGCACGGCTGTCCGACGAGACCTTGTCGCCGTGTTCGCTGAGGCCCTTCTTCGTCTGGTAAATGACACCGTCGGCCTGGTTCTTGAGATCGATCAACTCGCGCCGTGCGCGATCGGACGCCGCGTTTGCGTCGGCGTCCTTCTTCATTCTCTCGATCTCGTCCTTCGTCAATCCCGACGAACCCGTGATCTTGATCTCCTGCTTCTTGCCGGTCGCGCGATCCGTCGCCGCAACACTCAGAATGCCGTTCGCGTCGATAGCGAATTCGACTTCGATCTGCGGCATACCGCGCTGCGCTGGCGCAATTCCGGAGAGGTCGAAGCGACCGAGGCTGCGATTGTCGCTCGCGAGCTCGCGCTCGCCTTGCAGCACATGGATCGTCACGGACGATTGATTGTCGGCGGCAGTTGAGAAGACTTCCTTCTTGCTCGAGGGGATCGTGGTGTTGCGTTCGATCAGCTTGGTCATCACTCCACCGAGCGTTTCGACGCCGAGCGAAAGAGGCGTGACATCGAGGAGCAGAACGTCCTTCACTTCGCCTTGCAGCACACCACCTTGGATCGCCGCGCCGATCGCAACGACTTCATCGGGATTGATGCTCCGGTCGAGCTCCGTTGTCTTGAAGATCTCCTTCGCGATGTCCTGCGCTTTCGGAATGCGCGTCGAACCGCCCACCATGACGACTTCCTGAACGTCGGTCGGCTTGAGCTTCGCGTCGCGCAGCGCCTGCTCGCACGGGCCGCGCAGCCGCTGGAAGAGGTCCTCGCTTAATCGCTCAAACTGCGAACGCGTGATCGTGACCTGCAGGTGCTTCGGGCCGTTCTGATCTGCGGTGATGAACGGGAGATTGACCGTTGTCTCCATCGACGACGAGAGCTCGATCTTTGCTCGCTCGGCGGCTTCCTTGAGCCGCTGGAGAGCCATCGCGTCCTTGCGGATGTCGATGCCTTCCTTCTTGCGGAACTCTTCCGCAAGCAGTTCGATGAGCCGCTGGTCGAAGTCGTCGCCACCAAGGTGGCCGTCGCCGTTGGACGCAAGCACCTCGAAGACGCCGTCGCCGATGTCGAGGATGGAGATGTCGAACGTACCGCCGCCAAGGTCGAACACGGCGATGCGAGCGTTCTTCTTCTTCTCCAATCCGTACGCAAGCGCGGCCGCGGTCGGCTCGTTGATGATGCGCTCGACCTTGAGGCCAGCGATCTCGCCTGCATCCTTCGTTGCCTGTCGCTGGCTGTCGTTGAAATACGCCGGCACGGTGATGACCGCACGCTCGACCTTCTCGCCCAAGTAGTCTTCAGCGACCTTCTTGAGCTCTTGGAGGATCATGGCCGAGACTTCGGGGGGGGTGTACTCTTTGCCGCGCACGTCCACCTTCACCAACTCGTCCGCTCCGCCGGTGACGGTATAGGGAACGAGCTTCTCTTCGTGCTGGACTTCGTTGTGGCGCCGCCCCATGAACCGCTTGATCGAGAACACCGTGTTCTTCGGATTCGTCACCTGCTGGTGTTTTGCCGGCTGGCCCACGAGTCGTTCGCCTTTGTCGGTGAAGGCGACGACCGACGGCGTGATTCGGTTGCCTGAGGAGTTAATGAGGACCTTGGGCTGACCGCCCTCCATAACGGCGACAACCGAGTTGGTCGTGCCGAGGTCGATGCCGATGATCTTGCTGCTGGTAGCCATAGAGTGATTGACCTTTCCGCCCGTCCGCGGCAGGCGTCGGATCGACGCCGACCGGCTGGTCAAGGGCGGCGGCGGCTGGCAACCGGAGTGCCAAGCCGCTCGCGGCAAATCCGGGGCGGATCGACCAGAAATCTCCCCGGTTCGGCTGAGTGGCTGCGCTCGGCTGCCGTTCTGGCACTTCCCTTGTGCGCGTCGCTCGAAGCCTTACCGCTGCTACATTCGTCGTCGGCATGGACGCCATCGACCCAGCATTTCTGCCCGCGACCGAACTTCTCGCGACCGCGAGCGCTCACGCTGCGGAGTTCGCAAACCGACTCCGCACGAGCGACACAGCCTCGAAGAATGACGCGAGTCCTGTGACAGCAGCCGACTTGGCGATCCAAGCGATCGTCGTGTTGGGTCTGCGCGAGCGCTACGGCGACATCAGCGTCGTAGGGGAAGAGTCGACCGCGATCTTCCGAGCACCGGGGGGTGACGCGCTCCGATCGACAGTGCATGCGTTGGTTCGTCTCGCGCGCCCAGCGGTGACGTCGTCCGTGATTGATGACGCCATCGACATGGGGGCGGGCGACGGCTTCGCCTCGACTCAGTGGATCATCGATCCGATTGACGGAACCCGGGGATATCTGACGGGACAGCAATACTGCGTCTGTCTCGCGCTCGCCGAGAACGGTGTCGTGCAGTTTGGGGGGGCTGGTTGTCCGAGGTTAGGCGACCGTGGGCTTCTCGTGGCAGGCGCGCGTGGTTCCGGTGCTTGGGCGTGGCAGGGCTTCGATCGGCGTATTGCAAGCGGCGATCAGCCGACACGGCTGGTCGCCCGCACGAACCCCCGAAATCCAGTGATTGCGAGCGAATCGCCGGAGGCAAGTGATCGTGCACGAACGCGTCTACGACATCTGGCTGCGGGGCTCGCTCCCTCGTTTGAGGCGCGCCCGATGGAGAGCCAGTGCAAGTTCGTTCTGGTCGCGACTGGACAAGCTGACCTCGCGCTGCGACTTCCACCGCGGGAACCAGCGCGCACGAAGGACATGGTGTGGGACTACGCAGGGGCAGTGGTGATGGCTGAGGAAGCCGGTGCGTCGATGACCGATTGCCGAGGTTTGCCGCTGCGATTCGGCGCCGGACGCTGCATCGACGGAAATCACGGGATTCTTTGCGCGGCACCGTGGGCCCACGCATCCGCGATAGAACGGATACGGCAGTTCGATAGCGACGTAGAAACTTCGCAGGCGCCGCGCGGTGGCTAGCGAACGCCTCACCGGGATAGTGCGCGGCGTCGTCTTCGTCCTCGCTGGCGGGGCCTTCGCTGCGTGGCTCGTTGGATTCGCCGCAACGGATCGGTGGGTGATTTCGCAGTATCTCTGGTGGATTCCTTGGTTGGCGTACGCCGCGGCCGTCGTCCCCGCAGCCGGGATTGCGTGGCACATGCGGTCGCGGCCGAACTCGGCGCACCGATTCGTGGCGGTCGGCTTTCTGCTCGTGATCGTCGTGGTCGGTCTCTGGCGCGATGTGGGCTTCGGGCGCGGTTCGGATCCGGCGACGGCGAGCGTGAGCATCGTCCACTGGAACGCGAGTTGGCCGGAATCGCGGACCGCGATCGAACCGGCGCGGCGGATTTTGGCGCGTGGAGCCGACGTCGTAGTCATCTCGAATCCGTATCGTTTTTTCGGGGACGGTCGTGAGGGCGCTTGGCGGCGCGAGGGGTACGACGTCGTCGTCGTGGGGATCTTCGCGATTGCGTCGCGGGTTCCGCTGCTCGAAGCGCGGCAGCTCTTCGCCGAAAATGGGATGGCCGCGGCGTCCTTCGTTCTTGATGCCCGCGAGCAGTTAGGGCGCACAGTGCGCCTCGTGACAGTTGACCTACCGTCGAATCCCGAACTCGGGCGGTACCGCGTCGCGGCGAACTGTGCCAAGCTGCTCGCCGAGAACGGCGTCACGCCGGCGGACATCGTGCTCGGCGACTTCAACATTACGCGCAGCAGCGCTTCATTGAGCTTGATCGCACCCGGGATGCGGGACGCCTGGGATGACGCGGGTGTTGGGTGGGGCGCGAGTTGGCCACGCGTGTGGCCGGTGCTGCACCTCGATCACGTTATGTTGGCTCCCGAGCTCCGCGCGCGTCGGTACGAGCTATTCGATCCGCGTGCGGGCGTGCATCGGGCGCAGGGAGTCTGGGTCGAGTCGGCTTCGCCTCAGACGTCGCCCCGTCGTGCCCCCAGCGTTCCCAAAGCGTAGAAGCGCTCGGCGAGGAATACTGGACCGTTTCGGCGACCTCGCCGATCAAGAGTCGCCGATCGTGGGTCACTGCGCGTTTGAGCCGAGCTCCGCCCAGATTTGATTAAAGAGCACGACCTGCGAGTTCGTCGCGGCAACCTCGGGCAACTGCGAGAAGATTCCGCCATCGACATCTGCGAAGAAGCTGATCGCGAGATCGCCGTGCAGCAGGTTCATTCCGTTGCCGTGGTTGAAGTCTGATCGGGTACGAAGCCCGTCGGTCAAGAGCAGGAATGAATGCTCGTTATCGAGCCGGTATCGCGTCCCCGTCACGGGGTCGTTATCACCACGGAAGTGATAGTTCGAATAGGCGCGCTCGTTGCCCGCCGGTCGATCAAATGCATCGGCGTATCGCTCGAGGCTGTGTTCGCCGTGGTGGCTGGCGCAGTAGAGGCAGCCGGGCGAATCGAGGTAGCCGCCGCAATGCGGCAGGAGTCGCCCGATGCCTTCAAAGTGTGCTTCGGCGCCGCCAGTCGTGACTGCCATCAACTCTTGCGGTAGCTTTACGTCGTTCGTCGCGAATGAGCTCGCGGGTAAGAAGTCGCTGTTGTCGTTGGCGTACGACGTCAGTGCGTAGCCGATCTGCCGCATGTTGTTGCCGCAGGACAGTCGGTTCGCACTTTCGCGCACGGTGCGAAGGCCCGGCATGAGCAGCGACGTCAGAATCACGACGATCGCGAGCACGACCATCAGCTCGACGAGAGTAAACCCGCGGCGCGCGATCGCAGGGAGACATCGAGTGCAACACGATGGTTCGAGTACGTCGCGCGAGCCGAGCGCCGATCGCAACCCCAACCC